>CALIGP010000121.1 GCA_938021455.1 uncultured Lewinella sp.
ATTGAAACCACTTTTTCTACTGCTTCCGGGGGCAGTTTGGGCGCAGCCGCAGGTGCAATGATCGCTAAGGTAGCAGCGAATGTCACCCGCTATACCTTCTCTACCCACTGCTCTTGTAGCCTTCCCTTGCTCCCCGCGTTCGCGCCCAAACCCTTTCCCCTTCCTCCCCCTTCCCCTTTACTCCCTTAGTCTCCAAATCCCGGATACTTATCGAAAAAACTAGGCAACGGAGATCTTAACGTACAATTTAGTGGTCCAATGAAGACTTAAACTATCCCAACCCACAAATCATCCCCACATGAATTCACTGAAAGATTTTTTCCTTTTTTGCTCCGGTGCTGACCGGACTATCCTTGATCGTGTACCCTCCGATGAGAATAAATACCTCGGTATTGGAGGAACGATCTTTTTCACGGGTGTGCTGGCCACCCTGTCTGCCGGTTATGCGCTCTATACCATCTTCGATAGCTACATAATGGCCGTCCTCTTTGGTCTGGTATGGGGGTTGATGATCTTTAACCTTGATCGGTACATTGTATCCAGTATGAAAAGTAAAGGTGGCTTTGGAGACTTTATGGTCGCCTTGCCCCGCCTCGCAATGGCCATTTTGTTGGCCCTCGTTATTTCCAAGCCTCTGGAGCTGAAGATCTTTGAAAAGGAGATTGATGCGGAACTGATCGTCATGGAGCAGGAGACCTTCAAGGAGCAGGAAGACCGCGTTAACGCCCGCTTTACCGGCGGCATTACTGCCGCAGAAAACGAACTGGCCACCCTCCAGGCCGAGGTGACCACCAAAACTACCGCCCGTGATGCGGCGAAAACCGCCGCCCTCGCCGAAGCCGATGGCTCCGGAGGCTCCGGTATCCGTAATATGGGCCCCATCTACCGCGCCAAAAAGGCTGCCGCTGCGCAAGCTCAGGCTGAGCTAGACGAAACCCTTGCGGCTCTCCAGCCACAAATCGACGCTAAGCGCAGCGAGATTACGACGCTCCGCGCCGAAGCTGCCACCAGCATCACCAGCCTTGAACGCGGTGCCTACGGCGGCATGGCCGCCCGCATTGATGCACTGGAGCGGCTCGGTAGCCGAAGTGATGCCATCCTGATGGCCAGCATCTTCATCACCCTGTTGTTTATCGCCATCGAGACGGCCCCGATCTTCACTAAACTGATTTCTCCGCGAAGTCCCTATGACCACCTTCTGCACGAGCACGAGCACGTCTACGCCATGGAAGCTAAAGAAAGCATCACGGAACGAACGAATAACGTCAAAAACCGCCTGCGTATTCATACCGAAGTCGGCATTCACCAGACAACGGCGGACATTGCCGCCAAGAAGGCAGAAATCGACGTCGCTCTGCGGGAGCACCGGAAGTCTCTGGGAGACCTGGGGCTTGGGATGGGGTAGGGCTTATTTCGGTAGACGGTAGATTGTAGACTGTAGTATGGTAGACGGTAGAAAAATTATACTCCTCTACCGACTACAATACTACCGACTACCGTCTACCGTCTACCGACTAAAGACTAAAGACTACCGACTAAAGACTACCGTCTACAATACTAACCCATCCACCACCTCCCCCGCTACATCCGTCAACCGGAAGTTCCGACCCTGGAAGGAGTAGGTAAGCCGTTCGTGGTCAAAGCCGAGGAGTTTGAGCATGGTGGCCTGCACATCGTGGACGTGCATCCGTTCCTTCACGCCGTAGAAGCCAATTTCGTCTGTTTCACCGTAGGTGATGCCCGGGCGAACGCCACCACCGGCCATCCACATCGTGTAGGCGGCGCCGTGGTGGTCACGGCCATAGAAAGGCATCGTCAAGCCGCCCCGATTCTCCTGCATGGGCGTGCGACCAAATTCGCCGCCCCAAACGACGAGCGTATCTTCCAGCATTCCTCGCTGCTTCAAGTCCGTAAGCAAGGCCGTCATGGGCCGGTCGATGCGCCGGCAACGATCCCGTAAACCGTGGTTAAGGCTGGCGCCCTTGTTCGTACCGTGGTCGTCCCAGCCCCAGTTGTAGAGTTGTACGAAGCGGACACCAGATTCCACGAGCCGGCGGGCCAGCAGACAATCGTTCGCGAAGCCGGAGCCCCCCGGTTCACTGCCATAAAGCTCGTGGATGTAGGTGGGCTCTTTGCTGATATCCATCACTTCCGGAACGGAAACCTGCATCTTGAAGGCCATCTCATACTGGCTGATGCGGGTCAGCGTTTCGGGGTCTCCGACTTGCGCATACTGCCGTTGGTTAATTTCATTGATGGCCGCGATGCTGCGGCCGCGTAAATCCCGGCTCATTCCCTCGGGGTCGCCCAGGTAGAGAATGGGGTCTCCTTCGGAGCGGCACTGCACCCCCTGATGAATGGAGGGCAGGAAGCCACTGCCCCAGAGCTTCTTCCCGCCGCTGGGTAATTGCCCTCCGGAGGCCAATACGATGAAGCCTGGAAGGTTGTCGTTCACTGAACCCAAACCGTAGGTTACCCACGAGCCGAAGGCCGGCCGGCCCACCCGTGGACTACCCGTATGCATCAGTAGTTGCGCTGGCGCATGGTTGAACTCATCAGTATGCACGGCTTTCAGGAAGGCTACCTCGTCCACTACTTTGCTGAAGTGTGGTAACAGGTCGGAGACCCAGGCACCGCTCTGGCCATGTTGCGCAAAATTAGCCTGCGGGCCCAGCATCAGTGGGGTTCCCTGAATGAAAGCAAAGCGCTTGCCAGCCAGCAAGGACGCCGGACAGTCTTTACCGTGTAGCTCTTCCAGCTTCGGTTTGTAGTCGAACAGTTCTAATTGAGACGGTGCCCCGGCCATGTGCAAGTAGATCACCCGCTTCGCTCTCGGGGCGTAGCGCATGGCCTGGCGCATTGCTTCGGGCACCGCATCTGTACTGCCAGTCGGAGACGAGCAGCCGCTAAGTCCCGCCAATGCCGCTCCTCCTAATGCCAACGCTCCGTTGCGGAGAAACAGCCGGCGGCTGTTGAGTTGTGCATTCCGGTAATGTGCTTCTTCGTTAATTTTCATTGTCTCATCTTTCTAAAGACCCCGTAGGGGTTAAACCTCCTTAGCCTTATGACACCCGAGCGCGAAGCGCGAGTCTTTCCCTCCTTCCCCAGACCGCGTAGTGGTCAAACATCCTTAGCCCCGGATGAAGGCGAAGGCGAAGCCATCGCCGAAATCCGGGGACACACGAGCGCGAAGCGCGAGCTCCCTCCCTCCCTTTCACCCCTTCGTAATAAACGCATCCAGGTTAAACAGTGTATTGACCACCACGGCCAACGCTGCGAGTTCCGCATCCGGGCTGCCAACGAGTTTTTCTGCATCAGCGAGTTCGTTTTGGTATTGTCGCAGAGATTCGTTGTAAAAACGTAGAAGTACGACAGCATCAGCCGGATCCGGTTCCTGAAACAACACGCGCTGGTAAGCAGCTGAAATCCATTCCTTAGATGAAACCTTAGACTTTTTGACGGCAACCGCCAGCGCATTCGCTGCTTCAACTACCACCGGATCATTGAGCGTCATCAGGGCCTGTAGCGGGGTGTTGGTGATCGTCCGCTGCGACAAACAAACTTCGCGGTTCGGCCCGTCAAAGGTCGTCAGGAAAGGGTGGGGGACACTGCGTCGCAGATAGGTGTAAACGCCCCGTCGGTAGCGGTCTTCTCCTTCGCTGGTGATCCACTTCATACCGCTGTAAACGACACCATCCCACAGGCCGTCCGGCTGGGGAGGCATCACGCCCGGGCCATACATTTTATCGCTCAGTAGACCGGAGACGGCCAGGATTTGATCTCGTACCTCTTCGGCACTGAGTCGTTTGCGTGGTCCACGGGCCAGCAGCTCGTTGTAGGGGTCGGCAGCGAGTAACTCCGGGCTACTGGCAGAAGATTGTTGGTAGGTCTCCGAAGTGACCATCAGGCGGAGGAGCTGTTTACTGCTCCAGTTCAGCTCTCCGGAGAACTGCCCAGCCAGCCAGTCTAATAGCTTTGGGTGGGAGGGTAAGTCGCCCTGGCTACCAAAATCTTCGAGGGTGGTGACGATGCCCTGACCGAAGAGAGCTGCCCAGTAGCGATTCACCGCGACCCTGGCGGTAAGCGGGTTCTCCGGAGCAGTAATCCAGTTGGCGAAATCGAGACGGTTAGGTGTCTGACCTCTCTCCTCCATGGGCGGAAAGATGGGGGCGACTCCCGGCTCCACCGTATCTGCGGGTACCAGCCAGTTACCGGCCGTGAAGAGTCTGGTCGTTCGGGCCTGCTCCGCTGGCCGGTCTACCATCACCGGAACGCGAACGGAGTCTTTGGCGTCCAATAATTCCTGGATGTAGGCTTCTACTTCAGCGTATCCTGCCTGCCCTTCACCGGGAAGTTTTTCCTGGAAGTGGACGCCGTAAATACCGGCGATCTTTTTGTCTTCCGCTCCGCTGAATTGAAAATAGAGGGCATGATCACCCGCCGTTGGCGGAATCTTGAGTTGCTGGGTGCCGAAGGGCCATTTGCGGGAGGAAAGATCGGTTTCCAACAGTAGTGGTCCGTCCAGGGCGTCCAGTGTGATGCGTAAGGACAGGCCTTTGCTCATGGCCCGGTAGGAGAGATGGATGGCGGCGATGTCGTCTAATGCCTGATCTTTAACGCGGAAAGAGTTACCATTATGTACGAATAGTAGGTCTTCATCTCCACGGTCGGTAAAGATGCCACCGATGACTTCGGTAAACGTTTCGGGGCGAAGCCGTGGCTCGCGCATCCGCAGCCGTTTAACCCAATTTTGCACCTGCGTTCGCGCCTCCTTCTGCTCATGTTCCCTTACCCAAAGTTCCAGCTTTTTGACCTTCTCCTCTTCCGCCGGGAAGTAGGTGATCAGGTTAGGCGCTTCGGAAACGTGGTCATGGTCGGTACTCTGATTGAAGAAGGCGTAGCTGCGATAATATTCCTCCTGCCGAAGCGGATCGTAGGGGTGCCCGTGGCACTGCACGCAGGCCATCGAAGTGCCCAGCCAAACTTCCCAACTGGTCGCTACCCGATCCATGATGGTGATGTTTCGGTATTCTTCATTGGAGGTGCCCCCCTCGTCATTACTTAGGGTGTTGCGGTGGAAGGCCGTTGCTAGATATTGATCCGGACTCGCCTCCGGCAGCAGGTCTCCGGCGAGTTGCTGAACGGTAAATTCATCGTAGGGCATGTCCTCATTGTACGCGCGAATCACCCAGTCGCGCCAGGGCCAGATCGTCCGATTCGGGTCCCGCTCGTAGCCCCGGGAGTCGGCATAGCGCGCCAGGTCGAGCCATTTACTGGCCCAGTGTTCTCCGAAGGCAGGGCTTTGCAAGAGCGCATCAACGGCCTCTTCGTAGGCTTCCGGCCGATCGTCCTCCAGGAAGGATAGCATCATTTCCTGGCTTGGAGGAAGCCCCGTTAAGTCAAAGCTTACCCGGCGGAGGAGATCCCGTTTTTGGGCGCGGGGCGCAGGTGCAAGGTTTTCTTTTTGGAGCCGGGCGAGGACGAAGGCATCGATTGGATGATTAACTTCAAGAGCAGAAACGGGCAATTCCCACGCTTTGACGGGTAAGTAAGCCCAGTGCTCTTCCCATTCCGCTCCCTGACGAATCCACTCTTCGATCAGCTCCGTTTCTTCTGCTGTGAGCGGGGCGTGCTCCAGCGGCATTCGTAGTTCAGGCTTGTCGTGCTTAATCCGGACAACGATCTCACTCTTCGCCGGCCGGCCGGGCACGATGGCAAATTTTCCGCTGCTCGTCTCTCCTAATGCATCTTCCCGAAACACGAGCCCAAACCCGCCGGATTGCTTCACGCCACCGTGGCAGGCAATGCACTTCTCGTTGAAGATCGGACGGATGCTTTCGTTATAACTGATCGGGTCTTCGTTGCCGCAACTGCCCGCTATCAGCCATAAGATCAGTAGAGCGGGGAAGGCTGAAAAACGGAGAAGTCGCTGCATTATTCGTGGGTGTTTTCGGCAAACTACCCCTCAATATAAGGACTTTGCCTACCTTAACCATCCATGAAGTTTTGTTCCAACTGTGGCTCCGACCAAATAGCGCTCCAAATTCCGCAAGGGGATAATCGGGAACGTTTTGTATGCCCTGCTTGCCAGACGATCCACTACCAGAACCCAAACATTGTGGCGGGCTGCTTACCCGTTTGGGAAGACAAAGTCCTGCTCTGCCGCCGAGCCATCGAGCCAGCCTACGGCCTGTGGAACGTCCCTAGCGGCTACCTCGAAAATGGAGAGTCCGTCGCCGACGGTGCCCGCCGGGAAGTATGGGAGGAAGCCGCCGCGAAAGTTGATATTCATTACCTGATCACCCTCTATAATTTGCCCAAAATCAACCAGATTTACCTGCAGTTCGTGGGCGAACTGGTGGACGGTGCCTTTGGCGTCGGCGAAGAAAGCCTGGAGTCAGCCCTATTCACAGAGGCCGATATTCCTTGGAAGGAGATGGCCTTCACCTCTTCGGTCTTTACGCTCAAACGATATTTCGAAGACCGACGGGCGGGCGTTAAGCGCTTGCATCGGGGCGATTATCCGGTGGTGTAGCTCGTTACTCTTTCTTAAGCAACTCACCACTATCCACCCATTTCCAATCTATCCGATCCCGAATCAAGTCATCGAGTATCTCCTTATGGCCAGCGCCAAAGATGACCAATACACGATCCTTTGGCTCAACGATGCGATGGACATTGGTGAAAATTCTCAAATTGCGAGCATACCATTCTTCGACCAGAAAGGTGCCGGGGTAATCCTTTTCTTTACCTAGTCCGATGAAGTGTTTTAAGTAGAGATTCTGATTCAGGTTGTGGGCAAAAAAGTTGGAGTTGCAGGTCCTCAGCATATCGGTAATGGTCATGGCCGCCAGAGAGTCGGCGATATGTTGGCCCTCAACGAAGCGTTGCTGTAAATCGGCGACTTCAGCTTTCTGGCCGTTGGCCAGGGCCCAGGCCATGGCACTATCAGCGGGGAAGCTAGTGAAGGCGTCAACGGGGTGCAGCTCCGTTAGGCCCGCTGCCTTTCCGAGTGGATAGACGAGCTGTACTAACTCACTATTAAGGTAGAATTCATCGTCAGGGGCGATAACGGATTCTAATTCTCCTGACAGCCAAGCTTGATAGTAGTATTTACTCCACAACGTATCTCCTTTCACCCATTCGAAAGCGATTTTGGTGGGTTGAAACCGGCTGACGAGTTCAATGGTCTCCCGCAACTCTGCTTGTCGTTGAGGACTGTTTACGTCTCCAAGGTCAGCGTTGATTTTGTCATTTCCAGGGTTATGTAAGTGCATGGTTCCGAATACGGAGAGGGTCGGTTTTTGGGCGGAGAGGCTAAGATTGAGTAGGAGGAACAGGAGGGTGAAGAAGGCCTTTTTCATAGCTGGTTAGTATTTGTTGAGATCTGAGAAATCCACCAATTCATAAGCCGGAGAGCTTTCGAATTGCTGCCGTAATATGCCTAAGTGACCGGCTCCGAAGAGGACGAGAATCCGGTCGTCAGGAGAGGTTGTTGATTGCCGGATCTTACGGTAGATGCGTAGATTTCTACTGTACCACCAGATGGCGAGGGCATCGACACTTTCGTCGCTTTCGAATTCTAGATAATGACCGTGCCCACGCCGGATGCGATGTGGATCGTTCATGTATTGGAAAACATCGAGTAGCTGAGCGTTGGCCTCCAGCTTGTCTTCCATTTCGTAGAGTTGGTAATACCGGGTATCGATTAAAGTGTCCCAGTTAGGATCCTCGGTACTGAAAAGACTATCGATCATCGGGCGGTAAACGCTGGAGTCCTTATGCCAATGGAGTGAATTCGAGAAAGTGAAGGCATCTCCGAGGATGAGCGTGTCGATCTCAAATTGCTTACCCAGCCGGAAGGCCAGTTGTTGGATTTCGCCCTTGCCCAGTTCGTGCTCTCCGTTTAGATACTTCCGGTAAACATCGTTGACCCGGCTCCCGCTCCTGCGTTCCACCACGATCTTATTGGGCTTAAAGCGGGCGATGTAATCGAGCAGTTCTCGAAGCTCTGCCTGTTTTTTTACCGTTTTTACGTCTACTCGGTCTTCAGCGCTTGTCTTGTGGCTATCCAGGTCCGGGTAGTCGAAATGAAAAGAACCTACGAGGAGGACTTTAGGAAGTTTGTCTCCCTGAATGAGAACTTCGTCGGGGTCAAAAGTGGTAATGTCACGTGTTGTTTGGGCGCTGACGCAGGTGCAGAGTAAAAGGACCAGGAGCAGTGGGAGTAGTGCTTTATGGCGGATCATAGCTGTAATTGTTTATTGTTGTTACAATGATCGCGACGAGGCAAGCCAGGGACCGAGAAGAATCGGTGAACCAGCGGATAAATCGCTCAGTTGTTTTGGTAAGCATTCACCGATCCAGTTGACGGATTCACCGATTTTCGACCGCCTCTTTTTTCTGGGAGCGTAGTTTTATGCTCATGAAGGAGCCCACCCTAACCATGCCTAAATCAATTGGCAAACTTTTGCTTTGGTACGGAATCATCTATCTAGTGGTCATCAAGTTGCGAGAGGTCATTTATGCGGACTCGCTTTCGGAAGCTTTTAGCGATTATAATGATCCGCACATGTTTGGCCTGATGATTGCCTCCGGACTAGCCTTTTTTAGCTACTCTCTGTTCAGTTATTTGGGCCTTCACTTGTTTTTCGGGAAAGTTGCTTGGTGGCAGCTCCTGGGAGCACTCATTTTTCTGATTATTGGCTGTATGTTTTTCAGGGCTTTCCTGGAGGAGTTCGTTATCTACAATATTTTTGGTGTGGGCAACTACAACAGGAATATGAGCTGGCCGGTCTACCTGTTGGATAATGTCTACTACGCGATCATCTTTTGTTCGCTGGGCATTGTCTTCTTTTTCGTTCAATACGGCCACTTTAGTGAAGCCAACAGGCGGCAGATCGAAGTATCTCAACGGGAGACCGAGCTCAAGTTTCTGCGATCTCAGGTCAATCCGCACTTCCTTTTCAATACGCTCAATAATCTTTATTCGCTGGTTGCTACGGAGTCTAGTCAGGCACTTCCCGTAATCGATAAATTGAGCGGTCTGCTCCGCTATTCGCTCTATGATCAAGCGTCGATGGTGCCACTAGCGCGTGAAATTACTTACCTCCAAGACTTCCTGGAATTGGAGAGCTTACGGGTTGACGGACTGGTGCCTCCGGAGGTGATTTTTGGTCCTTTTTCTAAGGACTGGCAACTTCCTCCACTTTTACTCGTCCCTTTCATTGAGAACGCCTTCAAGCACGGAGACCTGAAGAACGCTGACCGGCCACTACGGATTCAGTTGAGTGAACTCGAAAATCGCCTTCACTTTCGGGTGGAGAATTTGATAAGGAAAGAAACGGCCTCCCAAGACGAGGTGGGCGGAATCGGCCTTAACAATGTGCGTAAACGGTTGGATCTAATGTATCCCCGCCGGTACGTTTTGGAAATTAATCCTCGAGCAGAAGATTTTATAGTGGATTTGAAATTCGGCTAATCCTAGAAATCAGTATGGCATTAAACGTAATAATCATTGATGATGAACCCCTGGCGCTAAAGCTTCTGTCTAAGTATGTTGACAATCACGAAGAGCTTACGCTAATGGCGAGTTTCTCTAACCCAATTGACGGACTGGAGTATCTTGGTAATCATACCACAGACCTTCTTCTCCTCGATATACAAATGCCAGAACTTAACGGCCTTCATTTGGCTCGCCTGGTCAAAGGCAAGTGTAAAATAATATTTACGACTGCTTACGGAGAACACGCTCTGGCTGGCTTTGAATTGGATGCCATTGATTACCTGCTAAAACCCATCACTTATGAGCGGTTCCAGCGTGCAGTTACTAAAGCTATTATCTCTTCCGGGCCACGCGATAAGGCATTACAAAAAAGAGACACGCCCAACCACCTCTTGGTGAAATCGGGTAACCGAATTGTTCGCCTTGAGCTAGATAAGCTCCTTTATGGCTCGTCTTCCGGAGACTATTTGACGCTCTACCTGGCCGATGGATCTAAATTGCTCACCCTGGAGAACCTTACGGATATGGTAGGCCGACTACAGGCGGATCAATTTTGCCGTATCCATCGTAGTCACTTCGTTGCGCTGCAAAAGGTCGACTTCGTTGAGCGACGAAGAGTTGTTATTGGTAAGCATTGGTTACCAGTCAGCGATGGCTATCGGGAGGCTTTTTTCGCGGCGTTTAACTAGGTTCTTCCCTGGTCGAGACGCTTTGCATCGAGCGCGAACGGGGCCGAAGGCTCCCGGAGCGGGTTAGCGCAGTAGCTTTTTGCCGTGGCGGGTGTTGCACGGTCAAAGTCGCTACGCTCCCTTGCCCGGCTTGACGCATAGCGACCGTAGCGCTATGCGTCTCGACCATTAGCGTACCGTAAACACCACCGACTTCAGATCCTTTAGCTGACTGCTGTTACCGACCATGATCTCGAACTCGCCGGGCTCAACGGTCCATTCCATGTTGATGTCGAGGAGCTCCAGCTGTTGCTGCCCGAGTTCAAAGGTGACGGTCTTACTTTCTTCGGGTTCCAGGAAAACTTTTTCGAAGCCTTTGAGCTCCCGCACTGGGCGGGTGACGGAGCTGAAACGGTCGCGAATGTACAGCTGCACGACTTCCGATCCGGCCCGGGTACCATTGTTGGTAACGGTAACCTTTACGTTGGCTGCTTCGCCCAGCCGTACGCTGGCGGCGGAGAGCGTAGGCGGAGATATGTCAAAAGTAGTGTAGCTCAATCCATAGCCGAAGGGCCAGGCAGCGGAGACATCATCGAAGAGGTAGCCCCGGCGTGCCGTAGGCTTGTAGTTATAGTAAGCTGGGATGTGGCCGACAGACCTCGGCAGACTTATGGGGAGTTTCCCTCCGGGAGCTACCTTGCCAAAGAGGACGTCGGCAACACTGTTACCGGTCTCTTGCCCGAGATAAAAGCACTGGAAGACGGCGGCAGATTTTTCTACCAGGTTGGCAATGTCCAATGGGCGACCACCAAAGACAAGCCCAACGATGGGCTTACCGGATTTGGCTAGTTCGTCGATGAGCTCATTCTGCAGGCCTGCCATTTCCAGCGTTGGGCGGTCTCCCCAATGGCCTTCGGCCCAGGCTTCGCGGCTGGTGAGTTCGTTACCACCTACGGCCAAGACGATGACGTCGGCCCGGCGTACTGCCCGGACCGCGGCCTGAATTCGGAGCCGGTCTTCACTTTCTTCGATGGCTACCACAGGGTCTTTATACCAGCTTCCGGGCTCTACTACCCGGGCGCCTTCTGCGTAGATGAGGTTGACGGAGTCAGCCCCCAGGGCATTTTCCAGCCCGTCTTTGATGGTCACAAAGTGGTCGGGCATGTCAGAGTAGCCACCGAGCAGTACCTTGTCTGCATTGGGGCCAACGACTGCGATGGTTTTTATTTTATCGTTGAAAGGTAAGGTGCCGTCATTGGTAAGTAGAATCATGCCCTCGGCACCAGCTTTACGAACAAGCGCGTCATCTTTCGCAGTATTGTTGAGTACGCCAGCGGGATCGGTGTAGGGGTTTTCAAAAAGGCCCCGGTCGAACTTTTGCTGAAGGATACGACCAACTGCCTGGTTCAGGATAGCTTCATCAAGGGTACCGTCGTTGACGGCTTCTACGAGGGCAGGGAAGGCTTCCCGATCGGGAAGTTCAATGTCAACGCCTGAAGAGATGGCCAGAACGGCAGCGGCTTTCCAATTAAGGGCAACGGCGTGACGGTCGGTGAGTTCGCGGACGGCAAAATAATCAGAGACGACGGCACCTTTATAGCCCCAGGTGTCCCGTAGCAGCGTATTCAGCATCCAGCCATTGGCGTGGCTGGGTATACCATTGACCTCATTGTAGCTGGCCATAATGTTGCGCACGTTACCTTTCTCGACGATGTGGCGGAAAGGGTAGAGGAAAACCTCTCGCAGGGTTCTTTCGGAGATGTTGGCCGGAGCGATGTTGTTGCCGCCTTCGGGTTCGCCATGGCCGGCCATGTGTTTGAGGGTAGCGAATACTTCGCCTTCATCCCATTTTTCATCGTCGCCCTGAAAGCCCAGTACTGCCTGGAGGCCGATTTCAGCGGCCAGGAAGGGGTCTTCCCCCAGGGTTTCTTCGACCCGGCCCCAGCGGGGATCACGGGAGACGTCCACTACGGGAGTAAGGACGACGTGCCCGCCGCGACTGGCTGTTTGCCGGGCGGCAGTGGCGTAGAGCTTTCGGGTAAGGTCGCGGTTAAAGGTGGCGGCTACGGAGATGGGCTGCCCCCAGCTGGTGGCATTGAGTGCGGCTAAGCCATGCAGGCTTTCTTCGTGGTTCAGGGCGGGAATTCCCAGGCGAGTGTTTTCTACGAGCCACTTCTGGATGGCGTTAGTAAATTCAACTTCGTTAGCCCCGGAACGGCCGATGGCGGGAGGCCCCGCCAGCTCGCTTGGGCGTGTGATGTGGCCGATGCCGTGCGGCATGACGGCAGAAGCACTATCTACATTGAAGCTAAAATCTTCGTTGTAGAATCGTTTTTTGTCTTGCCAAACGGCGGTGACCTGAGCTACCTTTTCTTCTACGGTCATCCGGCCAATCAGGTCTTCGACTCGGTCTTTGGTTGATTGGGTGGCGTCTTTGTAAATCGCTTTAGTGAGGGACTCTCCTGCGGCAGGGGCGGAGGGTTCGGTCACTGCTGCCTCGTTATTCGTTCCTCCACAACCATCGAGAGCAGCGAGGAACGGCAGCATTAGAAAAAGTAAAAAGCGCATGGTAATGCTTTAGTGTCAATGTTAACCCAATATAGAATCTTGACGGTAAAGTACGGGAGTTTAGGACAACCCTGCTCCAAGAATGTCCATTGCATCCTGCGTTTGCGCCCTGAAAACGATTGCTATTCGAAAAAAAAATCAAGAGTAGCGTTTGCATAGTTAGTTTTTGGAGATGCTGGTGTCGTTAAGAAGAGGTTAGAAGCCAAGGCTTCGTTGTCTAAACGGAGCCGAACCAGTATATTTATCGCGATTAAACCTAACCCCTTACAGAACTCCTTTTTACATGTTAAAGCATCTATTATCAGCCTTCCTTCTACTGGTTGGCCCATGCCTTTTTGCACAGTCATCCCTAACGGATTTACTAGACGGTTACTACACCAGTTACTTTCCCGAAAAGGTCTTTGTTCACACGGATAAATCGGTATATGCCGGTGGAGAGACCATCCTGGCCGCCGTGTATCTGGTAGACGGGCGCTATCATCTGCCAGATAGCGTCAGCAAAACGATCTACCTGGAACTACACGACCCAAAAGGAGAAACGGTTACCCGGAAACGGATTTACGCTTTTGACGGGCATACTTCGGGTAGTATTTCACTGCCGGCTAATATTGTGCCGGGCCATTACCAGGTAACGGCCTATACCAGCTACCAACGTAATAGTGGCGTGAACACGCTCTTTCGGAAAACCATCGAAATTGTTGGCGGCCTGAAGGAAAGTGGAGGAGTAGCGGCTCCTTCAGAATCAGTAGTGCAGGTCGATGAGTCGTTTGGTGTGGACGCGAAGCCAAGCCTCCGCTTTTTTGCCGAGGGAGGTGACTGTGTGGTTGGGCTTCCTTGCCGAGTGGCCTTTGTCGCGGAGGCAGCCAATGGTGAACCATTAGCCATTAACGCCCGTCTGCTCGGAGAAAAAGACAAAGTAGGTATTGATATTTTTACGGAAGCTACCGGGATTGGTACGTTTACTTACACGCCAGTAGTGGGGGGGGACTATCGAGTTGTACCCAAAGGAACAGAGGAGGAATATGATTTGCCAAAGGCCCTTGACGCTGGCATTCATTTAGGGGTCGACGTAGCTACGGATACGGTAAAGCTACACCTGGCAACGAATACTGAAACCGGGCTGGAAGGAGCTACTCTGCTATTACATCTACGAGGGGTCAATATCTTTGAACAGGCTATTCCCGAAGAATCGACGGAGCTTAATATTCTGCTTCCCGTACCGGCACTACCCGCTGGCGTGATCGTGGCTACCGTTTTTGATGGAGCGGGGCAACCGGTTGCTGAACGACTCTTCTTCGTGCCACCCTCCAGAAGTGAGCTATTTGTGCAATCCTCCGCAGAACGCTATAATTTTCGCTCGCCCGCCAAAATCCAATTGGCCGCCCCCTACCGGGACGTTGCAGCGGACAGTCTGGCTGGTTCTCGCATCAGCCTAAGCATTTTGCCCCAGGCCTCGATGGGAGGCCCTCAAGGCGATGATATTCGTACCTGGCTTTTACTCAACAGTGATCTTGATCGACCAGTACAGAATGCACCTGAACTTCTATTTGCTGGTAAAGAAGCCGGGCGCTCCCGTCGCGTAGACGAATTTCTACTTACCCGTGCCTGGCGACGGTTCCGGTGGCCAGACCTGGGCTTACTGGACAATTTTAAACCTGAATACTTGTTGGAGCCAGGCCTTTATCTACGTGGCCGGATGACAAAGCTGGAGAACGAGAAGGCTGCCCGCCCGGGTAAACTCTTCCTGACCCGAATGGAGAATGGTTTTACGGCCCAGACCATGAGCGATGAGGAGGGGTACTTTGCTTTTGGCCCCATCATTGCCTTTGATACCTTTCCGGTGATGGTTCAGGGACGGTTTAAATTTGGAAAGAAGAACCGGGATAACCCTGACATTGACCTGGAGGATAATAGTAATGTGACGCTAAAGCGGATAGAACTTGATCCGGTGAAACTTCCCTTGCTTTCAGCGATTGATGTTCGCCCTCAGGCCTTAAAGGAGGAGGAGGTCTTGGAAGAGGAGAACGACTACACCGAGATCAGCCGCAAGGCCCTGACGGTTGCCCGAACCTACGACTCGTTGATCATAGATCTGGACGTAGTGGATATTACCGCTGCCCGGATAGACCAGGAGGAAGAGGTGAGGCGGGAACGTTCTAAATTATATGGCGGCCAGCCGGACACTAGGATACTCGTAGCGGACAACCCCCGAATCAGAACTGCCGTGAATATTCTGGACCTCTTACGGGGCTTGCCTGGCGTACAGCTAACTAAAAATGCGGATAATGAGGACATTGTCGTCATTCGGGGTAACGCTGGAATTAACGGCCCCGTTGAACCCCTTTACTTTTTGGATGGGGTAGAAACCCGCTTCGAACGATTGGTCAACATGCCGGTAAGAATTATTGAATTCATCGACGTGGTCAGAGGACCGCGAGCGGTTGGGCTCGGCGCGCCGCCTACCGGCGGTGCAATTGTTGCGTACACCTACCAGGATGAGCGCGGTCGACTGAAGGAGGCCGGCTTGCTGGAGACGGAGTTTCAGGGCTATCAGAAGGTAAGAGAATTTGCCACTTTTGATGCCAGCCTCCCCGAAAACAGAAATCGCCCGGATCTAAGAACTACTCTATATTGGATTGCGGATCTACGAACGGACAAACGTGGTCGGGTTGACGTAGATTTCGTCACCTCCGATCAGCGAGGGCTTTTCACCGTTATTGCACAGGGACTGAGAAAGGACGGGACCCCCTTCTTCGGTAGCTGTGAGTTTAGGGTGGGGGAGGAGTAGCTACAAGCCCGCCAGCGTCTCAAAGAGCTCTCCACTATCAATCAATGCTCCCTCTTCCATGATCAGGAAAATGTCCTGATCTCGCCCCGTAGCCAGGTATTTACGTTCGGCGGAGTAAAGTTTAGGGCTAACTCCATCTGCTTTCATCCTGGCAAACATCTCCTTTGGTGGTAGATCAGTGACCGTAAAGTCGATACTGGTTTGCCCGTCGAGCAGAATACCTCGCATTTCGATTTTATCCGGTCCTGTTTTATAGGTTCTTAGGTCATTCGGACGGCGATGAACCAGGTATTCTATCTTTTCAATGACTCCTGAGAATACGATTTGGGAAAATTGGAGGATGAATTTATCCGCTTGTCCAGGCTGTTCTTCCTTCATCTTCTGCCAGCTTCCAGCATCAATTCCATTGACACTTAGGAACTTGACGAATTGATTGGTCACCTCTTCCAGTTCGCTCTTTCGCAGTCTTCTAAATTTCGTTTCTTTCATGGTTTGCCAAACAACCCTACCATTGTGTAGTTTTGCAGCCTAGGAATAATTTTCACTTCCGACTGACTAATACAGCTCAAGCATGTTTGATATCCCTGATTTTGGTAGCGGTGCCGTTTGGCTTTCTCTGCTAACCCTTACTTTTTTGGAGATCGTTCTCGGTATCGATAACATCATCTTCATCTCTATCGCTTCGGACAAGCTAAAGTCTGATGCAGACCGAAAGCGAGCTACTAATATTGGCCTTATTCTGGCCATGGTACTAAGAATTGTCCTGCTTTTTGGCGTATCTATCCTGGTCGCAATGGAAGATCCATGGTTTACCTTCGACTGGGGCTGGGCAGCGGGTGGCTTCAGTGGTCAAAGCCTGATCTTGATTGCTGGTGGTATTTTCCTCTTATACAAGTCGACCTCAGAAATCCGACATAAACTCGAAGGCGAAGATGATCACGCCAATGGTGGTGGTAAAGGGGGGGCAACGTTGACCTCCGTAATTATCCAGATTACCATCATCAACATCGTCTTCAGTTTTGACTCGATTCTTACTGCGGTAGGGATGACGAACGGGCTGTATGGCGCTCTGATTGTGATGATCATTGCCGTGGTAGTCTCTGTTCTGATTATGATGCTATTTGCCGTTCCCGTGGGTAATTTTGTTAACAAGAACCCTACGGTACAAATGCTTGGCCTGGCCTTCCTGATTCTGATTGGCTTTATGCTGATTGCTGAGGGCGCTCACCTGGGCGATCTGGTTGTCTTTGACTCTCACGTAGGCACTGTTCCTAAGGGTTATCTCTACTTCGCGATTGCGTTCTCCCTGTTGGTTGAATTCCTGAATATGCGTATCCGCCCAGGAAAGAAGAGTAAGCACGTTGAGCTGAATACCTACGCGGCAGAGGAGGCGGCTTCGCAAAAGGAAGGGTAGGGGCTCCAGCTGTTCTACAGTCTCACCGGCTGTCTTGACGTAACTACATAAAAAAGCGGTCAACAATCATCGACTCCTTCTCAAAAGAACGAGGTGATGATTGTTGACCGCAATTTTTTTGCAGCAGGAGAATCGATCTATTCTTCCTCAACGGCGTTAAGCTTCTTCTCTAGCTCAGCGTCAACCGCTTTTGCTTTCGTCTTCTTCTTAGCAGCGTCGCTTTTCTTACGCTTCTTAGGCTGGATCATGACGTTCATCCGTCGTTTTTCCATTTTTGGCATGGCTTCAGCAGTGCCTACATCTTCCAGTTCCTTCATGAAACGGAGGAGGAGTAATTCGCCACGGTCTTTGAAGACAATGGATCGGCCCCGGAAGTGTACATAGGCTTTTACCTTGGCACCGTCTTCCAGAAACTCACGTGCGTGACGGAGCTTAAAGTTGAAGTCGTGGTCTCCCATATTAGGGCCAAAGCGAACTTCTTTAACTACGGTTTTAACCGTGTTAGCTTTTAATTCCTTTTCCCGTTGCTTTTGCTGGTAAAGGAACTTCTTATAGTCAATGATCTTTGCAACAGGGGGAACGGCATTCGGGCTGATTTCAACCAAATCCAGATCCACATCTCTCGCCCAGCCTTTAACAAGTCTGGTGTCATAAACTTCACCTGCGGAAATTTTCTCTCCGAGCTCAGCGGCAATATCCGCTACATTATCTCCGACTAATCGAACCTCCGGAACCCGCAACATATCGTTGATGCGGTGTTTTGGTGCGGTATCTTCTCTGCGGAAAGTGCGTCTACGGCCGCCGCCTCTTCTTCTACCCAATACTTTGGTATTTATTTAAAAAATGGGGTGTTGCCCAGTGTGGGGGCAAAAACCTTGTTAGGAAATTGTACTATAAGAGAAGGTACGGCCAGGAAAATAGTTCCCGATTCATCCCTTAACTCCCGTAAAAATAAGGTGAGCCGGAGAGAAATCCCTCCGGCTCACCCAAAAATTATAGAATTAGCAATACTTATCGTAGCGCTATTCTTCTACGTCGGAGCCAACGGCTTCGTTTTGTGTGATGCTCAGGCCATCCTCTTCTTCGTTAAGAACAGCGACTAGCTTACTTCCTCCTTCAGGGTTATTGTTCAGGATGAATTCAGCCAGGGGGTCTTCAATATACTTTTGAATAGCCCGGTGTAAGGGGCGAGCACCAAACTGAGGATCGAAGCCTTTTTCTGCGACAAATTTCTTGGCTTCTTCGGATAGTTCAAGGCTGAACTCCAATCCATCAAGACGCTTGTACAGGTCGGCTAGTGCAATATCGATGATCTTGAAGATCTCTTCCTGCCCGAGACTATTGAAGATGACAACGTCATCGATCCGGTTCAGGAATTCCGGAGAGAAGGTCCGCTTCAGGGCATTGTTGATTACCGCTTTGCTGTTCTCCTCTGCGTTCTCCGTCCGGGCTTTAGTGGCAAAGCCTACGCCCTGACCAAAGTCCTTCAACTGGCGAACACCAATGTTGGAAGTCATGATGATCATGGTATTCTTAAAGTCCACTTTGCGACCCATACCGTCGGTTAGCTGTCCGTCGTCCAGCACCTGCAGCAAGATGTTGTAAACATCAGGGTGAGCCTTCTCGATCTCGTCGAGCAGAATCACGCTGTAGGGCTTGCGGCGTACCTTCTCGGTGAGTTGGCCACCTTCTTCGTAGCCTACGTATCCGGGAGGGGCACCAATCAGGCGGCTGACGCTGAATTTCTCCATGTACTCAGACATGTCAATTCGAATCAGGCTGTCCTCGCTGTCAAAAATGTACTTGGTCAGCACCTTAGCTAGTTCCGTCTTACCTACACCCGTCGGGCCGAGGAAGATGAAGGTACCGATGGGCTTCTTAGGATCTTTAAGGCCAACGCGGTTCCGCTGAATGGCTTTGGTGACTTTCTCAATGGCACTATCCTGACCAATCACGGAGCCTTTCAGATCATCGGCCATACCGACAAGCTTTTTGCTCTCGTTCTGGGCTACCCGGTTAACGGGGATGCCCGTCATCATGGATACCACCTCGGCGATATCGTCTTCCCCAACGGGGTAGCGACGTGTCTTGGACTCTTCTTCCCACTTCACTTTCGCTTCCTCAAGCGAGCGCTGAAGCTTACTTTCCTTGTCGCGTAAATCGGCAGCACGTTCGTACTGCTGGTTCTTCACGGCCAGGTTTTTCTGCTCCCGCACTTCTTCGATCTCTCCTTCTACCTGCTCAATGTGCTCAGGTACGGTGATGTTTTTGAGGTGCGTACGTGCGCCAACTTCGTCGAGCACGTCAATGGCTTTGTCGGGAAGGAAACGATCGGTAATGTACCGGTCGCTGAACTTCACACAAGCTTCAATGGCTTCGTCAGAGTAGTTGACGTTGTGAAACTCTTCGTACTTAGATTTGATGTTGTTCAGGATGTGAACGGCCTCCTCCGGGCTTGGCGGGTTAACCAATACCTTTTGGAAACGACGGTCAAGGGCACCATCTTTTTCAATGTGCTGACGATACTCATCCAGCGTAGAAGCACCAATACATTGGAGCTCACCCCGGGCAAGGGCCGGCTTAAAGATGTTGCTGGCGTCAAGTGATCCGGTGGCACCACCTGCACCCACAATAGTGTGGATCTCATCAATGAAGAGAATCACGTCCCGGCTTTTTTCCAGCTCGGTCATGATGGCTTTCATCCGTTCCTCAAACTGGCCGCGGTACTTCGTACCTGCTACCAAAGCAGCGAGGTCGAGCATCACGATACGCTTGTCGAACAATGTCCGACTTACTTTTTTCTCTTTGATGCGGAGAGCAAGACCCTCTACGATCGCAGTCTTACCTACACCCGGTTCACCAATTAGAATAGGATTGTTCTTCTTGCGACGGCTTAAAATTTGGCTGACGCGTTCGATTTCAGTTTCCCGACCAATGATGGGGTCAAGTTTGTTATCATCTGCCAGGGAAGTGATGTCCCGCCCGAAATTGTCGAGTACAGGCGTACGGCTTTTACTGCCACCTCCCGGGCCACCTTTACGCTGGCCACCCTGGTAGTTGCCGCGGCCTTGTTCGCCGTCGTCTTCAAATTGGTCACCGCCATCATCAGGAGCCTGACCCATGGGTAAGTCCATATCTTCGGTGAAGTCTTTTTCGTCTTTCACGTAATCGAGTTCTGCTTTATAAATGTCATACTCTACTTCAAACTGACGGAGGATTTTGGCCGCCGGAAGTTCCTTGTTCCGGAGAATAGAGAGTATCAAATGTTCCGGGCTAACGATGGTAGTCTTCAGTGCCTTAGCTTCTAGAAAAGTTACTTTCAGGACGCGATCGGCTTTGTCGTTGAGCGGAAGTTGAGAGATAGTATTGCCGCTGGTTTGGCCACTATTCCGCTGAATATTCTCACGGATAGTATCCTTGAGCGCCTGGATATCAACGGCCAGATTCCGTAATACGCGGTTAGCCAGACTATCCGGCATACTCAAAACACCCAGCAAAAGATGTTCGGGGCCCACGTAGGCATGGCCTAGCTTTTCGGCTTCGATCTTGCCGCGGGCCATGGCCTTTTTTATTTCAGGACTGAATTCCTTTCTACTTGGATTCATTTTTATAAATTTTCTTTGGTTGGGGAAAGATAACGGGGCGCGGACGCTGGTGCAAGCAATGTTGAAAAACAGCAACGTTCCTAACATCGTCTTTCGTCAAATAGCAGCTGTAATAAACGTGCCAGATGACTACTACTGACAAATAAACCTGACAATTCGCCGGTCTGTGGACAATTTGTACAGGACTTCAGCAGCTTATTAAGGGGAACAATAAAGCGTAACTTTAGTTGGAGAAAAAATCAGCAAATTCTGACAGATGGCCCAGCTTTTGTTAGGTTCCCATAGATTTAGTCAAAAAAACTACCTTTGCGCCAAATAAAGAAGAATATGAAATTCAGCCTCGACAAGCAAGAACGCTACACGCTCATCAAGCCCGAAGAAGATAACCTCAACTCAGCCGTAGCGCCACAGTTGAAGTCAGAATTCGTCATCCTGGCGAATGAAGGTATCAACAACTTGATCCTTGATTTAAGTTCTGTAAAGTACGTTGACAGCTCTGGCCTAAGCGCTATTCTAACGGCTCGCAGGCTCTGGACTAACCTGGGGACTTTCGTCGTTACCGGCGTTGATCACCCTGCCGTAAAGCGCCTGGTGGAGATATCTAAAGTAGACTCCGTACTAACGATTTTGCCGACGGTTTCTGAATCCAGCGATTTCATTATGATGGAGGAACTGCAACGGGATCTTCAGGGAGATGGCGAAGAGTAGAGAGCAACTCTCTGCTTGAAAAGCATCACCAACTAACGTGCTACTTTGGCAACTCTTAGCGGTCAAGGGTTTGTATTTAGACTACCACCTTAATGTAACGGTAGGCTAAATACTAACCGTTGACCGCTTTTGTATTTTAACGAGAACGCTATTTTGGCCAACTGTTTTAGGCGCAGACTTAACCGGGAAGAGCAACTTCATGGCGACGGGAGGCATTGTTTTTTCCGAAAGTAAAATTATCTCCAGATGCGATTCGAATTAATCATCCTTGGCACCAGTGGAGCAGTGCCCGCCTATGGCCGGCATTGCTCGGGCGTTTTCCTCCGTTCGGAGACGGCGGATGTGCTCATTGACTGTGGGGAAGGGACGCAGTTTCAACTCCAGGCCGCTGGCCTGGGAATGGGGAAGGTGTCTACCATTTTGATCTCTCATTTACACGGAGACCATTACTTCGGCCTGCCAGGCCTGTTGAGCAGCCTGGCGCTCAATGGCAGACGGGAACCCCTGCGCATTATCTCCCCATTGCCCCTGCGTCCGCGCCTGGAAGCGCTCTTTGAGCTGGACCGATTCCCCATGCCCTACGAGCTCACTTTTGAAACCTTCGTGGCTGAAGAGCCGACTCGCTTGCCGGACATTGGAGATCTTGAAATGACCGCCTTTCCACTCCAACATCGAGTACCGACCAATGGCTACCTGCTGCGAGAGAAGCAACGCCCGGCTAACATCCTCAAGGAACAGATCGCTGCGCACGATATTCCCTGGACGGCCATCGCCGCCATTAAAAACGGCGAAGACTTTATGACGACGAGTGGTCAGCTCGTTCCGAACCAAGAGCTGACACTTCCTGCTCCAAAGCCCAGAAGTTTCGCCTATTGTTCGGATACGGTCTACTTTCCGGAACTGGCGGAGATCGTTCACGGCGTGGATTTGCTGTACCACGAAGCAACCTTCCTGGACGATATGAAGGAGGACGCGCTGAAAAAAGGACACGCCACGGCCTCTCAGGCAGCTACCGTTGCGCGGGATGCAGCAGCAGGGCAGCTTATTATGGGCCACTTCAGTAGCCGCTACCCCGATCTGTCTGCTCATGAAACGGAAGCCAGAGCAGTCTTTCTCAATAGCCATGCCGCTAGAGATCTCTGGCGCTTTGAGGTGGCTTTTGCGGGGCGGGGGTAAAGAAGAGGTTGCAGGTTGCAGGGTGCAAGTTGCAGGTTGCAGGGGCACGGTGCAGGGGGCAAGTTTCAGGTTTCAGGTTGCGACCTGTACCTTGCAACCCGCAACCCGCAACCCGCAACTTCCAACCTATGAAAACCTTTCCCGATAACTTTCTCTGGGGCTCCGCCACCTCCGCTTATCAGATTGAAGGCGCCTGGCAGGCCGACGGTAAGGGGCTTCATATTTGGGATGTCTTTAGCCACACACCTGGTCGAACCGCGAGAGGAGATAATGGAGACCGCGCCTGTGATCACTACAACCGCTATCCGGAAGACATCGCCCTGATGGCGAAAATGGGCCTGAAAGCTTACCGCTTTAGCATCGCCTGGACGCGCATACAACCCGATGGAAAGGGAGAACCCAACCCGGCGGGTATTGCTTTCTATAATAAGCTTATCGATGAACTGCTAGCAAATGGTATTGAGCCTTGGATCACCCTTCATCATTGGGATTTGCCCGTAGCACTACAACTCGAAGATGATGGTTGGCTCAGCAAGCGGACGACGGATTACTTCGCCGCCTACGCCCGTATCTGTTTCGAGCATTTTGGGGACCGGGTGAAGAACTGGATCACCCTCAATGAGAGCTGGGTGATTGCCACGTTGGGCTTTCATGAAGGCATCTTCGCGCCAGGGCGGAAGTCGGATTCGGAGCCTTACCTGGTGGCCCACCACCTTATTCTGGCACACGCTAAGGCGGTGAAGGTCTATCGAGAGGAGTTCCAACCTGCTCAGGGTGGACAAATCGGGATGACCAACAACTGTGACTGGCGAGAACCCGAAACGAATTCTCCTGCTGACCGCGCCGCCGCTCAACGTTCCATTGAGTTTTTCCTCGCTTGGTTCGCTGACCCGATTTATTTTGGTGATTACCCCGCCGTGATGCGCGAAAGGGTAGGAGATCGACTGCCGGTCTTCAGCCCTCAAGAAAAGCTACTGATCAGGGGTAGTTCTGACTTTTTTGGACTTAACCACTACAACACGATGTACGCTAGTGATGTGGAGCCCGGAAAAAAGGTCGAAAACTATGTCTACGCAAATGCTGGTGTTTTTAAAGATCAGCACGTCGCGCTCACGGCCGACCCCACTTGGGAATTGACCGATATGCAGTGGCCAGTGGTGCCCTGGGGCTTGGGCAAGCTCCTACTTTGGATCAGTAAACGCTACGAAAACCCACCGATCTACATCACAGAAAATGGCTGTGCAACCCCCGACATCGTCAGTGAAGGAAAGGTCGATGATCCTCGCCGTATTTCTTTTCTGAATGGCTACCTGGGCGCAGTGCACGACGCCATATCCGATGGCGCTGATGTGCGCGGTTACTTCGTTTGGTCATTAATGGATAATTTCGAGTGGGCCAGTGGATATGACAAACGATTTGGCATGATCCACATCAACTTCGAAACAATGGAGCGGGTACCTAAGAGTTCGGCTACCTGGTATACGGAGGTGATCAAGAATAACGGACTGGAGGGGTAAGGAGATAGCCTAGCCAGGCGGCCTTGACTTTGTCGCCCTTGGAGTTTAGGAAACTGACCAGGGTGGTGAAGAAACCGGCTAAATCTTGATTGTTGGGCATGATTAAGAAGAGATTAGGATAAAGGTATTGAAAAGGAGGAGTTTGGCTGACCTTGTCTCAGGGCAGGGAGAGTTGGATTCGTAGGATTCATAAAGAATTTTTAGGGTGTGTCCTACAAAAATTCGCAACCACTCGTACCTTTCCCTTGTGAAAACTATCATCGTTCAAATTGATAATCAAGGCCTACACTACGGCATCGGGTACATTCCATGGGAGGTGACAAACCTGCCCGTGGGTGGCTTCCGCTTCCGGGAGCGAGAGACGGTGTTCTGGGAAGTAGAGATGACGGGTTACGATATAGGATCCGGCTGTTTGGCGGTCCGAGTGATGGATTATGAGGCGGAAAAAATAGCTTTCCGTCCCGAACGTGCCATGAAGCAGCCGGTGAAGCAATTGGTGTTTGCACCTTTAGATGGAGAAGCGTTTAAGGCGCAGCTGGCGTATTATCAGGCAGGGCCGTTGGCCAGTGTATTGCTGGAAAACCCTGCCGCAAAAACACCCTCTGCACCTGCGGTTGCGCCCCCCCAAGAGGAGGATTGGGAAGCGCCTTCTTACACACGAAGCGTTTCTTTCTCTCTGCCGCTGCTCGAGCTCACTTTCGCCAATGGAGGGGTGAAAGGCAGTGTGGAATTGCCGGGGCTGACGGATGCAGTAGATTTTAGTATATCCAACGACCACATCGTCGCCGAGTTTGATGCCATCAAGCCATTTTTCGTCCGGGCGTTGAAGCGGAAGACAATTGAGATCTCCGCCAGTTTGATGTTTACAAACGACGAACCCCGACTGCAGGATGCCCGCTCTTCCCAAATTGACCGTATAAACGATGATATGCTGGAAGTCTTCCGCGCACGCGGTGTCCGACAGTTGCTCTCTCCGGAACGGATGGCTACCGTTGATAAAAGTCTTTTTACCCCAGATGATATTTTCGAGAGCCTCGACGACAATGAACTTGGAAAAGCCACCCTGCCGCAGGATGGATTTGACCTGCTGAACGAAATTCTCCGCCACAAAACAGTCCGGAACGCCCGCCAACTAGAATTCCTGGCCGGCCGTCTGCATCAGGCAGCGCATAAACTGCGCTTCGTCCTTTCCCCGAAGTTTGGCTTTGTCTTCGTCGCCGAAGGCCGGGAGGGGCGGCATTTCATCCTGGAGCTGCTTGACTCTCACGCCACCTACGTCTGGAGCCTACCGCTGGAATGGCGAACGCTTGATGAGCAGTTCCGGGCCGTAGAGAAAGAGATCGCCGCCATCGCCAGCATCGGCCGGGGGCAATACCGCCGCACGCTGCACTTCGAACATGAGTTTTGGTTCGTTATCCACGAATCAGCGGACTCGACGCTAGTCGATGGTTTCCCGCGCTGGAAGAACCGGCTGTTGGAGGGGTTGATGTGAGGCAGGCTTCACCTCCCATTCTCCCGCCGGTTTAGCTGCTTTTCCCGCAAGGGTTCCAGTTCCAGTACATCGTCGAACGTCTCGCCTTGCTCGGGCAGCGGTATTTGGTTCAGCTGCGCCAAACTAACCTTAACGGGTATCCGAAAACGAATGTTTTTTCCCCGCGTTCTCGGGTACTCCAGATAAAAATCCCACTCGATATTTTTGTAGTCGTGTCGGTAAGTAGCCGGAAGTTTTCCGGCCGGGAAGGGTAGGGGGACACGGAAATATTTGCCCGTCCGGATGGCTGTGTCCCGAATGAGTACGCTTTTCTTGAAGATTTCTGAGGACTGCGCATCGTCTCCCACACCGATGGTCTGCCTTATCCGAAAGCCGATCCGGGCGTCCAGAAATTCCTCGCCAGCACCCCGGGGTTCCAGGTGAAGATGCGGGAAGCCTTTATGATCCGTTCGGACTTCAGCCAGCAGGTGACCGAAAAGATGACGACCAACGTAGTCGCCCTCCAGAATGTAGAGAAACGGCAGGAAACAAAGCAGCATGAACCAGGGGAAGTAGGCTGTATTCGGAACGAACATAACGGAGGTGAACAGGAGCCCCATCAAAAAGAGCCACCAGCTGCGATCTTTACCATTCAGACTTATTCGCCGGGCGGGGATTTGGTAGCGGGCATCTCCGCGAAGGACGGAGAAGGGAATGGTTACTTGCTTGAAGCCTAGTAGGTTCACATTGAACCCCTGTGCGGAAAAGCCGGAAGTTGCACCACTAAAATCTCGGAGGTAAGCATCACCGGTTCTTTCATTTCGAATCCGGCTGGGGAATAGTTTTATCTCCAGATTATGGTCAATATTGAAGCCTTTTCCCTTGAAGTCAAAGTTGTCGAGCGGCTTAGGAAAGGTAAATGGGATAAAGTTGGTGCCTCGCTTTAGCTCAATATCATTACCAACGGTCGCCTTTTGGTCCCCCATCCGCAGCTCAATGCGCCAGACGGCCAGCTTTCCGGGGATGTCGATTTTTAGCTTACCGCTCACTATATCTCCCACCAGAAATTTCCCGCCAGATTTACTGAGGTCATCAAGGGTGATTTTTATGTCTTTTGCAGTTACCATTACGGCTAAATATAGGCTTTGGGATGAATTAGAAATAATTGATCAGACGGAGATGTTTAGTTCATCGACAAAAAAGCAAGCGCTTCGTGCTACTGGACACAAGAGGAAACAAAGACACAAAGAGCACAAAGGCAATCTTCCAGAACGGTACCTACTGAGCGGAAAGAGAGCTATTATTTCTTTTATGCGTCAGAACGTCCACCGCAGTCCATTGACCCAGCTGTAGGTCGTGTTGGGCACGTCGGGCAGGTCCCGGCTTACCCGGGCGTCGTAGGTGAGGCTGTAGCGGGTGGTAAACCGGATACGGTCTGTGATGGTCAACTGGGCGGAGAGGACGGAAGAAAGCCGGGTGTCTTTAAAGTTTGGGAGCCGGGGCTGGTAGTAAGTTGTACTGGCCAGTGTTAGGTTGGCTAGCGGACTGGTGGAAAGGGTGAGGTAGCTACTCAGGCGGTGGTCGCGGTAAGTGATGTCAATACCCGCCAGTTCGTCGTACTCGTACATATACAGAAGACCGAGGTAAGCGCGTCGCCCTCCTTTTTTGTACAGCCGCCTCCGTATGCCGGTGCCGGTGAGGAAGCGAAGATTCAGGCGTAGTTTTTCGTTGTACTGGACTTGCACGAAGCTCTCCCAGCGCCAGGGGTCTTTGAGTTCATAACCGTAGCGGAGGTGGCCAAAGCCAGCGTTGAGTGCGTTGTTTCCGCTCACCTGGACGAGCTGATAATCCGCCAGGAAAAGGATATTACCACGCTGGCCCAGTCGGTCCAGCCGCAGGCTACCTCTGAGCGTAGTAACCAGTGAAGTATTCTTGTTGATGTTACCCCCGAGGTCCAGCTGGCCATACCAACCAAGGGTGTCCAGCTTTTTGCGCTTGTCCTCGATGTTGACAATTTGCGCGTCGACCATCATGGGCAGCAGTAAGAACAGTAGGGGCAGTAGGGCGCTGACGCAGGTGCAAGGGAAGTCCCTGAAAAGCAGGGTGAAGGAGCATATTCTGCGGGTATAAGGCATTGTTCGGGGTATCAGTGGGATACCTCAAAGATAGCGAAAGACCCGAGCGCGAAGCGCGAGTTATGATCTAAGCTTGAAGAGTAGCCTTCTGCTTGTGTACAAAAGGTATCCCCATCCACTGAGCAGCACCGAAGAGCAGGCCACTAAAAAGCAGGTTCGCCAACAAGCTATTGATCAGGAACGGAAGCCCGGCGGCAAAGGCGGCGATTAACCCCGCGAAGGTGTCCGGATACATGATTCCTCCGGCCCAGACCCCGAAGTTGGTGATCACGAAGAAGACCAGGGTTGCACCAATGGCTGCGCCTCCGACTTTTAGCCAAGAGAAGGCAGTACTGCGAAGAACGCCCATCCCAAGTAAGATCATGAGCACTAATCCACCATATACCCACGGGCTGAAGCCAAGGTATAAACCCTCATAGTATTGTCCGTAGACAATGTTGTTGAGCAGCAGGTCGCTCAGGTAAAAGGCAATAAGCGGGACGGCAAGAGCTAACCACTTTTTGGGCAAGGTTGCTGCACCGAACAGAGCCATCGCTCCTACTGGGACAAAATTAGGCGGGTGTGGTAAGAGTCGGCTTCCAGCGGCCAATACAATCAGGCCAATGAGAAGGAGTAGGGTAGGGCGATTGGTTTCTTTGGTCATTCTTCGTGTCTTTTGACGCCGCAAATATAAGCAGAGGGAACTTGGAGAAAAGCAAGATGAATTTAATGTTTAGGATGGTGTCTACACACACAACTATACAAATACAAGAAAGCTTATGTGTATGACTAAGTAATCATTATTATTTTCTAAAGCGATCGCCCTGAATTGACTACATCCTCAACTAATACACCTCCTGACTTGTATCCAATGACAACGAAAAAATACCAGTAGCATGGAAAATGTGAAGCCCACCATATTGAATGAACAGGAAGCGGAGAAGCTGGAGCGGATTGCTTTTATCCTGAAAACGGTGGCTCACCCATTGCGACTGGGAATTGTACATCTGTTGGAGCAGCATCCCCGGCTAAACGTAACGGATATCTGCGCTGCACTTGGCCCAAAAGCTGAACAATCGTTGGTGAGTCATCACCTTCAAAATATGAAGCTCAAAGGAATTTTGTCGGTTAAGCGAGACGGGCGTTCCATGATGTACTCCCTAAAAGAACGAGACGTCAGCTTAATCATCGAATGCCTCGAAAACTGCCAGTGTAATATGTAAAACACCTGCATTGCACACTATTACTACTTCTTTCTACCTGAGCTAATCTTCTATGGCCATCTGGCAATACCTGATTCTTTTCAGCAGTGTATTGGTCGGAGGCGGACTGGCACAGGCCCTCCGCACAAACCCCGACGAGGACCGCTGGAAATCCTTTCTGCCTTTACTTCTTTCCTTCAGCGGTGCTTACCTGCTGGGCATTGCCGCCATGGAGCTAATGCCAACGATATTCCGTAATCCGGAGTATCACACCGGCGTCTGGCTACTGGGCGGTTTTTTTGTGCAACTCTTGCTGGAAGGCCTTAGCCAGGGCGTGGAACATGGCCACGTACACGCTCACCAACGCCAGGGATACGGCTACGCCATTACGATAATGATTGGTTTAGGGCTGCATGCTTTGTTAGAAGGCTTGCCGCTGGGTACCGCAGGCGAGATGAGTAGTGTACTGCATGAGCATACGCATATGGACGGCGACCATCTGTTGGTTGGGATTGTGCTACACAAAATTCCGGCGGCCTTTGCACTGGGCTTATTGCTGCGGCATTCGGGGTATTCTTCACGATTTACCTGGGGCTGCTTGCTGTTGTTTGGTCTGCTTTCACCCCTGGGGGCTCTGCTTGGCGAGGTGATCAGTATTGATCCCGTTTGGCGCAACCGAGTGTTGGCCCTCGTGGTTGGTAGCTTCTTGCATATCTCTACAACGATCCTTTTCGAGGCCGACGGAGATCGCAATCACGGTATTTCAGCGAAGAAGTTCGCCGTAGTGGTAGTGGGTATGATGGTTGCTTACTTTACGGCGCATTGAGGAAATTAGGTGGCCTGCCAAAAACAGAACTCTGCACCTGCGCCCCGGCGCCCAAACTTTCCGCATCGTAATTCACGCAGCTAAAGCTCCGTTCGCTAAGCTTGTCCTGTCGACCTTTGTGTGAACCCGTTCTGCATGTCTGAATCCGACCCCATAATCAAAGCTGCCGCCATCCGTAATCGTCAAATTGGTGTGGGCCTGATGCTACTGGGCGCCATTCTCTTTTCCTGCAAGGCTGTTGTTATTAAGCTGGCTTATCAGTATGAGGTGACGAGTATTACCCTTCTGGGCCTACGGATGGCTTTCGCATTACCCTTGTTTCTCCTGATCGCCTGGTTCCGGCGGGAGCGCACCGCAACCCACGGACCGCTCAGCCGGCGTGATTTCATAGTGATCGTTACGCTTGGCATCTTTGGCTACTATGCAGCAAGTTATACCGATTTTCTCGGCCTACAGTATCTCAGCGCGGGTATGGAACGTCTGATTCTGTTCGTATATCCTACGATGGTACTCATCCTGCAGCGGATGATTTTCGGGACACCCATCAAGCCCGTCCAGTGGCTGGCCACGGTAATTTGCTATGCAGGTATTGCATTGGCCTTTAGCGGATCGGACTTCTCGGTTGGGAATTATACCGCACTGGGCGCCAGCCTGGTTTTCCTGAGTGCCTTTCTTTACAGCTTTTACGTTATCGGCAGCGGACGCTTCGCGCCTCGCTTAGGTACCGTGCGGTTTACCTCACTGGCGTTGGTGGCTGCCAGCCTGGCGGTATTACTACATGTATTCTTTTCCGGTAATACGCTCTTTGGGCTGCAGCCTGGCTTATACGCCTACGGATTGGTACTGGCCGTTTTTTGCACTGTCATCCCCAGCTATATGGTGACAGAGGGAGTCCGTAGGATCGGAGCAGGGGATGCGGCTATTCTCGGAGCTATCGGGCCGGTGGCAACTATTGTACTAGAATATTTGGTGCTTAATGAAAGTCTGAATTTGGTACAAGGAATTGGTGCAGGCCTAGTAATTGTGGGGGTTGTGATCATTGGGCGGAACAAATAGGCCTGGCTGGCAGCAGGGCAACCAACAAAAAAGGAGAAATTCTTTTCTTACTAGTTGTGTATTTCCAAAACAAGAATTACCTTTGCACCCGCTTCGGAAGAAGAATGGCTGCGTAGCTCAACTGGATAGAGCACTTGACTACGAATCAAGAGGTTTCAGGTTCGAATCCTGACGCGGTCACATCGGGCAGACTTCGGTCTGCCTTTTTGTTCCCGGCATTCGTGCCGACTAACGTATGTAACGATGTCTAAAGTTTGTAAACTCACGGGTAAGAAGCCGATTAGCGGTAACAACGTTTCCCACTCCAACCGGAAGACGAAGCGTCGTTTCGTTCCTAACATTCAGAAGAAGAAGTTCTTCGTTCCTGAAATAGGTAAGTTTGTCACCCTTCGCATTTCTACTTCTGCCATGCGTACCATCAACAAGCTTGGTGTATATGCTTACATCAAGAAGTTGGAAAGCAAAGGCATCGAAACTGGCGTTAAGCTGAAATAAAACTAACCTCTGATAAAGAGAAACTAACAATAACTTAGCTCCATTCATTTGGATGTTGGCTGCGTCAGCCAGAGAAACACTAACTCTGATGACAAAGTCGAAGAGTTAGTGTTTCTCTGGTTGACTGCAAAGCAGCCAACATTCAAATGAATCAATTATCATGGCTAAGAAAAGTAAAGGTAACCGCAACCTCATCATCCTGGAGTGCACCGAGCACAAGACTAGCGGACAGCCCGGCACCAGCCGCTACGTTACTCAAAAGAACCGGAAGAATTCTCCTGATCGCGTTGAGCTCAAGAAGTACAACCCGATTCTGCGTAAGGTAACCGTACACCGGGAAATCAAGTAATCATTGAACTTATCCATAGCGGCAATTGTCGTTAAGGATAGACAACAAATCCTGCAATGGCTAAAGTATCAAAGAACTCTCGGACCGGCCAACGTGCCGCCAACGCTGGCTCCGGCCGCGATTTCATCAAAGTCGTACAGTCCGTAAAGGATCCTGTAACGGGCAAGTACTCTTACAAAGAGGTAATGGTCCACAAAGACAAGATTGATGAATTCATGAAGGACAAGTAATTCCTACTTCTCTTCAGAAAACAAAGAGGCCCATTTCGCTAGCGCGACTTGGGCCTCTTTGTTTTCCCATCGTAGCGAACATCATTAGTGCCCCATCTTCTCTTCAAATACTGTACTTTCGCGCCCCGGCCTTTTAACGAAACTACCATGACTTCAGATCAACTCAAAGAGCTTAAAGATCGTCTTGCGCTGCTAAGAGGTTACCTCGACGTAGAGAAGCGGAGCTTCGTCATTGAGGACCTCACACAGAAGAGCCTGGACCCGAATTTTTGGAACGATAGCAAGGCCGCCGAGGCCGTAATGAAGCAGCTGCAGAGTAATAAGGGGTGGGTGAAGCAGTATCAGGTAGTTGCCGACCGGGTCGACGATCTGGAAGTCTTGCAGGAGTTCCTGAAAGAAGGGGAAGGGACGGAAGAAGACCTGGAGCGACGATACGAAGAAACGGTTGCTGTATTGGACGACGCTGAGTTCAGAGCAACCCTCAACCGCCCGGAAGATGAATTGGGCTGTATTCTGGAGATCAACGCCGGTGCCGGAGGCACCGAAGCCAACGACTGGGCCGAGATGCTGCTGCGCATGTTCACGATGTACTGTGAGAAAAACGCTGGCTATAAGGTGAGCATGGCCAGCCGACAGGATGGCGATGCGGCGGGCATCAAATCAGCGACCATGGAAATTCAGGGCGACTTCGCCTACGGTATGATGAAGGGTGAGAACGGCGTACACCGACTGGTGCGCATCAGCCCGTTTAACGCGCAGGGGAAGCGACAGACGAGCTTCGCCTCCGTGTTTGTACACCCGCTGGTAGACGATACCATTGAGGTAGAGATTAACCCAGCGGACCTGAGCTGGGATACCTTCCGCGCCAGTGGCGCGGGCGGGCAGCACGTCAATAAGACGGAGTCTGCCGTCCGCGTTACCCACGCCCCGACGGGCATCGTCGCAGAATGCCAGGACGAACGCTCCCAACACAAGAACCGTGACCGGGCGATGAAGATGCTCCGCAGCCGCATCTATGAGCTAAAGCTGAAAGAACAGCAAGCCGAGCGAGACGAGGTCGAAGCAGGGAAGACGGCCAACGAATGGGGAAGCCAGATCCGCAGCTACGTACTTGATGATCGCCGCGTGAAGGACCACCGGACGGGCTGGCAGACTTCGCAGACGGATGCGGTGCTGGACGGGGACCTGGAAGGGTTTCTGAAGGCTTACTTGCGGTGGAGTGGGGAGGCAAAGTAGGAGTCAGGGAGTCAGATAGTCAAGGAGTCAAACAGTCAGGTAGAGCTGCCGCTGTTGTAGGGCACACTGCGAAGCGGCTGGCTTTTAGGAGGAGATAGCATAAGGTGTAATAATAGAACGCTGTCTTGAGATGAAAAGGCTGCGTTTTACTAACGCGTCTAATAACGTGCGGCCGCTATCCTAACTTCTTGTAGTAGTGAATCAATAATGAATTGACCCGAAAAGAGAAAAGGAGGTTGATCAAAAAAAAGCTCTTCTTGTTCTCCAAAACTCCTATCGTCTTCCTCATTTAGTATCAATAAATCAAAAGATTCAATCACATAATTACCAGCTTTTACAAAAGAGGTTGTTTCATGGATCAGGGGCTTATTGAAGGTAAAGTTGTATTGGCCCCGAAAAGCCCATCTTTCACTCTCAAAATTAAGGTTGATGGAAGAGTAGACACTGTTCATTAATTCCGTTTCAGTAGAATCGGTAACAATAAGGAGTGAGGTTACCTGCCAATCTCCTCTAATGGAGTTATTGGTGTCATAAGAAGGATCGTCGTACCGTTGACAAGCGGAGAACAGAATGGTGATAAGTAAGAGGTAGAAGGTGTAATTTTTCATTATCCTGGAAGATAAGGTGAGTGCAAATTACAACGAAAGTCTTTACACGCCTCCCACTACCTTAAAATCGTAAAACCAAAACCCAGCCGTAGGGCGCTGATGGGTGTAGCTTCATCGACACCAACCGGTAGCTGGAAACCTTGTGATATGGTAGAATAATCATAGTTACGCAAGCTGCGCTGGTAACCGGCATAGCCATATAATCGGCCAAGGTGAATACGACCTTCAAGGCTGATACCATAGTCAGTCGAAAAGGTTCGTCGGTCGGGTTCTAATACAAAGGGATTGTCTTCAAATTTCTGTCCCAAAGAGACGTACGGACCGATGCTTGCGGATAACAGCCTGCAGGGGCGGTAGGTGATTCTGGGTGTAATGTCTGCGTAATGGACGCGGGAGGGTATTAAGTTGCCCCGGGAGAAGCCACCGTTCTCTTGTTCCACGCGATGTTCGTAGCCTCTCCTCGAATACCCTACCCGGAGGCCCCAGGAAATATTTGTGCTGGCGGGTGCGTAGCTGAAGTCAAGGCTGGTGGTAGCTGAATTAAGAGCTCTTAGGTAGTCGCGCCCTGAGGAATTAGTCAGGCCAATTAATTCGGGTTGTTGGTTGAAGGAGCCGAAGGAATACCCCCCTTCAACACTAAGCTGGAGGGGGGAGGACGTAATACTTCGCCCGCCAAAGAGACCTTTCGGTGCTTTATTACTTTGAGTGCAGGCGCTGCCGCAGGTGCAAAGGAGTGTGAATAGGAGCAGTGAACGTAACATAAGA
>CALIGP010000122.1 GCA_938021455.1 uncultured Lewinella sp.
GGCGTATCGTTGACAAAGGCGCGGCTTTTCCCCGAAGGAGTGATTTCTCTGCGGATGATCAACTCCGCGTCGTAGTCCAGGTCGTGCTTTTCAAAAAAGGCCTTTAGGTCGTACGCACTGATGGCGAAGCGACCTTCAATGATGCACTTCTCCTCCGGGTTGAACAACGTCTTAGAGTCTGCCCGTCCGCCCAAAATAAGGTTGAGCGCACCCAGGACGATGGACTTACCCGCACCGGTTTCTCCGGTGATGATGCTGAGCCCTTCCGCAAAGTCGAGCTGCAATTCCTCGATGATCGCGTAGTTGCGGATGTGGAGGCGCTGTATCATGCCATTATTTTGTTGGAAAAATACAAATTTACAAACGGTTTCGGGAAAAATGCTTTTTCTGGGGAAAATAGTCAGATCAGTTGCAAGCTCGCCGGACGCTCAAAGGAACTCAACTACTCCGCCTCCGGCTACGTGATTAAGCACGCTTCGAGGTCCTGAAACTAAACATCAAGACCTCGAAGCGTTCGTTTCCGGAGCGTAGCGCAGGATAAACGTTCCTTTGAGCGTCCGGTTTTGAGCTTGCATTTACCCTGGAGCAAAACAGTTACCCCACCACGGTTTAGGTTTAATAGCTAAGTTTGCACCATCAAAACAACGATATCCGCTTATGCGCGTCCTCTGCTTTTTAGTTCTTTCTTTGCTCCTAGCGTCCTGCGCCACCGATCCTGCTGGCAACTGGTCGGAATTGGACCTGACCGGTTACAACCTTCCCGTTAAGATTATGGCGCCCGACAGCGCCAAGGTCATCTCGTCGAATCTGTCTAGTATCATGCGGGACGTTACGGTTAAGAGCGAGGAAGATGATTACTCCATTCAGATTCTCGCCAGCCAGGCCAGCACCAATGACATGACTCGCCTGAAGGCTGAACAATTGGAACTGGTAAGAGACAACCGCTATTTCAGCAAGGTCGTCCGGGAAGAAGACAACGGCTTCATTTTCGAGAACCAGATTGACTCTACCTCTATTTTCGGTTTCCGGTACATCATTTATCAGGGCGACCAGGAATTTGTCTTCCAAAACGGCTTTGACTCCACCTATGGCCTGGAGGCCATCGAGGCCATGTTCTCCGCCGTCAAGCAAAAGAAATAATATGAATCTCTCGATTATTCTGAAGGGCATGGCCATGGGCATTGCCGAAGCCATCCCTGGTGTTAGCGGAGGAACGATTGCCTTCATCACTGGAATTTACGAGCGTCTGCTCGATGCCATCGGCGGCATTTTAGGTCCGAAGGTGGTGGGCTCCTGGCGCAAAGAAGGGCTGGCATCAGCCTGGACGGCTGCTGACGGTGGCTTCATCCTGCAGCTAGGACTTGGCATGGTCGTCGGGCTGGGCATCGCTGTGTTCAGCATTACGGAATTGCTCGAGATGTATCCGCCGGTCGTCTGGGCTTTCTTCTTCGGGCTTATCATCAGCTCGGCCATTTACGTGGCCCGACAGATCAAAGAGTGGAGCGTTCTTTCCATCTTCCTCCTGATTTTTGGTACCGCCAGTGCTTACTTCCTGACGACGATCAATCCCATGTCCGGAAGCACCAGCCTCATCTTCGTTTTCCTGGCCGGTATGATCGCCATCTCGGCCCTGATTTTACCCGGTATTTCCGGTTCCTTCATTTTACTTTTACTGGGCATGTACACCGTTGTATTAGAGTCTGTCCGTGGCTTACTATCCGGCGACACGGGCGCTTTTGTTTTGGTCGCGACTTTTGCTTTCGGCTGCCTGATCGGACTGGCCGTTTTCAGCCGAGTGCTTTCCTATACCTTCAAGACTTTCCCGAATCAGACCTTAGCCTTGCTGACGGGATTCATGCTCGGTTCGCTCAATAAACTCTGGCCCTGGCGTAATGCGATAACCACGCGCTTGAACAGCGAGGGAGAAGAAGTCCCGATGCTGGAGCAAGCTGTTCTGCCAGCAAACTATCTGGGTGATAATACATTCCTTCCCGCTGTAATCATCGCCTTCCTGGCGGGGCTGGCGATCGTTTTCGTTTTGGACCGGTATGCGCCAAAGAAGGACGAAATGGATGTGCTGGAAGAGACTTTGTAAGTCAACCTCTCCCCCGGCCCCTCTCCTTCGGAGAGGGGCCGGGGGAGAGGTTTTTATGACATACAACTAAATTATTTTCAAGTGACCTACGGACTACTCGGCTTCCCCCTCACCCACTCTTTTTCCCGCGGCTACTTCACGGAAAAGTTCGCTGAACTTGGCTTGTCGGACAGCCATCAGTACCTCAACTTTGAGATGGAGGATGCGGCTGGCTTTTGTTCCCTCCGAGAGAAGTATCCCGATTTAAAGGGTTGTAATGTCACCATTCCCCACAAGGAATCCGTCATGGCTTACCTGGACGAGATTGACCCCACCGCCGCCCGCATCGGAGCAGTGAACTGCATCCGCTTCGATGAGAACGGTAGAACCATCGGCTTCAACACCGACTACAAAGGCTTTCAGCAAGACTTCCTGCAGCAGCTACGGGATCATGACTGGACGGCAAAAGCCTACGGACTGCCCACCAACGACGACCTGCTGGAGACCTTCCTGGAAGAAACCAATGCCTTAGTGCTGGGAACCGGAGGAGCTTCCCTGGCCGTCCACGAAGCCCTCCAGGAATTAGGCATTACCACCATGGCCGTTAGCCGCAGCGCCGGCGAAGACCGCCTCACTTACGCCGATATCACGGCGGAGCTAATTCAGGATTATCACCTGATCATCAATACCACTCCATTGGGCATGTACCCGAAAGTAGACGCCCGGCCTGAACTCCCTTACGCTGCTATGGGCCCGGCACATTACTGCTACGACCTGGTCTACAATCCTGCCGAAACCCTCTTTCTCCGCCTCGCCCGCGAAGCGGGCGCTGGCACCGGTAATGGCACCGGAATGCTACTGCATCAGGCGGAAGCGGGTTGGGCGATATGGAATGAGTAGGCCCATTGACCTATTTACAAGATGTTGGGTGATAGAATTTGTGGCTGCTTACTTTTAAAAACCTCTCCCCCCGGCCCCTTTTGCTGCGCAGCTTCTCCGCTGGTCTCTTCGAGCCCGCTCCGAGGTCCGAAGGAGAGGGGTGACCCTTCGATATTGATTATTAATAAGTTGCAGCACTTCTACTCATTAGCCATGTCTCATTCCAGGTTGGTGAATTGTAAATTCTTATCACCCTACGTCCGATGACCGGCCTTGGCCACTTCACTACATCCGCCGCAGCTTATCCAACAGCACCGCCACTTTAAGATTTAGGCGGTTGCCGGCATCAAAGAACTGCCCATCGATGACAACATGGCCCTGATCAAGGCGAGTTTCCTTTAGGGTAGTGAAAGTTGCTGCGCCAGCGGGCTGCAGGACATTTTTCCAATAGATCCCTGAGTCCGTTACGGCAAAGCCGTTTTTGGCAGAGCTGATGAGGCTTTGATCGCAGATGAAAAAAATACGTTCATCTTTAGCCGCTCGCAAGAAAGAACGACTCGCGTTTTTCAGGGCTTTGGCGGGCATGGCGACAAAATCTGTGTACACCTGCTCGGACTCTGCTTCAAAATCAAGGTAATCCATGACCAAACGGAATAAGTCTGCTGTGTCCCAATTGACGGATTGATACCGAAGCAGGCGTTGCGGCAGAACATTGTTACTTAGCTCAGCGGCCGTTTCGACGATGAAGTATTCGGCTAAATCAGCCAGCACATCCCGGCGGCGATCTTGGGTAGCCCGGGAGGGCTGCCGCTCATTGAGCCAGGTCGCCAGATTGGTCAGGCTACCATCTCGGACCTGTTGAAAGGCCGTGCTTTCCTCCAAAAGGGAGAGATATTTCTTCAGCTTTCGCTCTCCAAAGTAAGCCAGGACTCGATCCTGCAAGTGGTTCCTAAAAGCCTGTTTTAGCTCTGCCGGCGTAACGGTCTTTTTGAGTTTTTTATCAGACGAAGTAGTGGAAGTATTCGCTGAAGCCGACTCCGGCGCAGCGGGTTTCGGCTTTGCCGTAAAAGCGCTTGTATCCATTTTTTGAGTAGCCTTGGTAATCGGCAGCTCATCGAGCAGTAGCACTTCTTCTGGCGCTTGCCCTCCGGCAGGCGTCTCCATCGGCTCTTCATCTGGCTGCGGGTACCCGCAGCTGAAACAGAAACGTGCTACGGCCGGTATCCGGCTGTCACAATCCGGGCAATGCTTATGAGCAGCTTTCTTTTTTGGCGCAAGGATAGCCTTCTCTTCAGCGACTGTTTTTGAAATTGGCTCCCGAGTGGAGCCAGCTTTAGTGCTGGAAGTTGGTCCATCATCGGTTTTCTTCGGAGGTGCTCCACTAAAGGCAAACTCAAAAGAAGGCTCTGCTGTGAGAGTTGACTTCTTTACGGCCGGGCCAGATGTAGTAGTAGCAGAGGCCGTTGAAAGCGCAGGCTTGGGTTGCGGCCTTTTTTCTTCTCCGTAGTCAATCTCAAAAACGACTTCGGGATGCTTATTGGCGGGCTTCTCTTTCTTTTGGGCTGGAGAAAGATTTGATTTTGAAGCCTGTTTAGGCGACGAAGCTGCTTTCTCAGGCGCATTTATAGCCGTTACCCGGGCGTTGACTTCTGCGGAGCGCCCCTTCTTAGCGCGGGCACGGGCGATGAAGGCTTCCAGCTCGGTGAGCTGGGCATCCGTAAGACTAGATTCTTCGGGGATGAAGCTGTCCGGATCTTCGACCTTGAGCGCATTAACACCCGTTTCGAACAAAGGCTCATCATCGATACTGAGGGTATAGTCAGGCAAGGCTTCGAATACGGGCTCGTCTGAGGCGGTGGGAAAATCTAGCCAGGCGTCGTCTACCTCTTGTGTAGCAGGAGTAGAGATTGGGGGAGCGACTTCTTCGTAGGCTTCCCGTAGTAAGAGGCTGCGGGGGATGGCGTGATTACCGGCGGTTTCGCCGGTGTTGAGGAAGTCGTGCTTAGCGAAAAAGGCTACAGCCCGTTCGTTGTAGTGACGGACAGAAAGCGAAACGGCACGGTCGCGGCCGATGAATTCCGTCGCCAAACCAAGCAGTTCCGCCGCAACACCTTTCCCCCAGAAAGCTCGTTTGACAATAAGCTGGACAATCTCGGCATAGGCACGCGGGCTGGCATCCGCGATGATGTAACCGGCCAGTGTTTTACTCTTGGGGTTGATCGCCACAAAAACGCTGTGATGTTCGTTGCCAAGGGAAGAGATAACGACCGTTCGGGCAGTCTCCACCATTGCGTCATTCTCTGCCCGCTGGGCATCAGTAAGCCCCGGCTGATCGAAGGCCGGAAAAATGGCCTGCCAGACGAAGGTCTCGAGGTGGGCAAAATCGGATTCTCTTGCTTGACGGAGGATCATGAGTGAATTGGCTGCTGTTGGGGAAGGGGAGGTAGACTGTAGACTGTAGACTGTAGACTGTAGACTGTCCCTTCCTGTATTGTTACAAATATACAGCATTTAAACTTAATTGTTTTATTTAAGCACATAAAAAACAATAAAAAGACAAAGCTCCTTGAATTTTATCCCACGCTCGAACTTTAGGCACGGCTTCCGGAGCAGGAGCCACTCAGGCGGATAAGTACTGCTTTCTAAGACTTCCCCTTGCACCTGCGATTGCGCCCCCTCCTAAGCTTACCGAAGGCCCCAAAAGCAGATGGCTTCGTTCAATACAGGCAGTGAAACGCTCGCAACTTATTTGCCTTATTACATAGTTTAATGCTTAAACTAAGAATATGAAAACCGAACTATACCACGAACAACAACGACGACTACCCAGTAGCGGGCAGCACCTCATTGCCGACCATGACGATGACACGCTGATCGTTTACCAGGCCTTCAAACCAGCCATTGCGGATTACGCTGTGCGC
>CALIGP010000123.1 GCA_938021455.1 uncultured Lewinella sp.
GTCCCGTCAATATCTACCTGACGAAGTCGGTAAAGGTTGGTACCGTCCAGTGGGCTATTATCCACAAACCGGTAGTTATTGCTAACGGACTCTCCCGCTGCAATAGTTCCAACCCATTCCCACGCTGTGCCTTCAGCACTACGTTCAAGTTCAAAACGGTCATTATCCATTTCGTGGATAGTAGACCAATTAAGGACAATCGATTTTTCTTCCGTTTCTGCCGTGAAGGAGATCAACTCAACGGGAAGAGCTACACTTTCATCTTCATTGTCAAAACAAGGAGAAGACATGATGGAACCATCACCAATGGTCCCGTGTAGTTGGAAGTCGCCTGCTGGGTCACGGTCTGGCACCCGGGCCTGTGACTCTCCGGAGACGACCTGAGCGGCCGTGTAGGTGTATTGGGCGATAACTTGTCCCGTAGGATTTCTGAAAATCAAATCATCTCCGGAGTCATTTAGCCCAACGGCGGTGATGACCTCCACAGGACAGGCGCTTGCGGGAGGCGTCCCGGACCCAAGAAAAAGTACGACGCCCTGGGTTGGTAGTAGCGTTATTGCGGGCAGGTCCCGGGCGTTACCCGTTCGGTCTTCAAAGGTGTACCCCGTTAAATCAAGAGGCCCCGTAGCGATGCTCACCACTTCCACAAATTCTTCCGCAGATGGAGAAGCCTGAAATTCATTAATCAACAGAACGCCTTCGGCGCATTGATCAGCGGAAGGTTCCAATGGTATGGTGAGCATACAATCTCCTCCGTTGATCATTAGGGTATAAGTCATGCCTTCCGTAAGGCCGCTGACGGTGATTTCACCGTCTTGTACGCTCGCGGGGTCATCTCCTCCTACCGTGCCAGCGGAGGCCGAGGCAACTGCTCCTAATTCTGCTCCGGAATAGGGAATCACGGCCGTCACCATGTCCGCTCCAGCCGTTAGGGTAGCACAGTTATAAGTGATGTTGGCAGGATTGATATTAATACCACAGACTGGCGTGCAGCTTCCCGACGTGCCGGTAGCCAGCAGTTGAACATTGTCAATACCAAAAGACTGCGGGCCGTTCTGGATAACATAAATATCCAATCTGGCCGTATTGGCTGTTCCAGGAATATTCACACTTTGTGTTTCCCATCCGGCAGAAGTCGCGTCTTCCACTATAAAATCGCCCTGAGACAGTCCGTCCAGATAGAGGGTATAGCCCAATTCATCTGACCCGTTAAATCCATCCGTATTGTAATCAAAGGAGAAACTAGCGCTCGTCAGGTTACAAATAACGCCGGCGTCAAAAGATAGGATACTCTTTTCTCCGGATCCTACTCCGCCGTTTCCGTTTTCCAGATCTTCTCCTCCCCAGAAAGAGCTACCGTCGGAGGCCGTTACAATGTTACCAATACTCATCGTGACGTTCCAGAAATCATCCTGCCCGCTTACCGGTCCGTAAGCTGCCGGGCTGGGAGAAAAAGCAAAATCATCCGACGCGGCTCCTTCAAAGCTTTGGAGCATTTGAGTTGTTTGGGCACTGACGCAGGTGCAGAGGAGTAGAAACAGTAAAGTAAGGGCGCTGGAGGCAGAGTAGAGTTTATTCATCTGTTAGCTGACTTGTGTTGGTAAGAGGTAGTTATTCAAAGCAATGGGGAGGCAAAGCACTACTTTTCTCAATTTCTCTTTGGGTAAAGTAAACTATGTTCCCTTACAAAGTTAATCGTCTCAATGTAAAGTAAAGTTTACCTTTTCTACTGGCAATCAAGGGAATAGTAAAATTTATCAATTAGTGCAACGAAACAGACTACTGATAACCTCTTTTAAGGCATTGAATAATTCCAGCCCCGGATCGAAACAGCTCGCCGGAATCCTTTATCTTCGCCCTTCGATATGATTTTTCAGATTCGCGACAACGAACGCAAGATTTTTGAGCTCATCAGTAGAGCTGCCTCTGAATTGGGCTTTCCGACCTATGTGGTAGGCGGATACGTGCGTGATCGCCTGCTGGCCCGACCCAGTAAAGATCTGGACATCGTCTGTGTAGGTAACGGCATTGAATTGGCCAAACGGGTGGGCAACAGCCTGCACCCGCGTAGCCGTGTAACCGTCTACAAACGATTTGGTACTGCTGCACTCAAGCATCGTGACCTTGAAATCGAGTTTGTTGGAGCCCGAAAGGAGAGCTACCGATCAGATAGCCGAAAGCCTACCGTAGAGTCTGGTTCGCTAAGTGATGATCAAAACCGGCGAGACTTCACCATCAATGCCCTCGCCATCAGCCTTAACGAGCATGATTACGGTAATATCGTTGACCCTTTCAACGGCTTAGAAGATCTTGAAGCTAAAAAAATCATTACCCCGCTTGACCCCGGAAAGACGTTCAGTGACGACCCACTACGCATGATGCGGGGAATTCGCTTTGCCTGCCAACTCGGTTTCACTATTGACCCCGTTACGCTGAAGGGAATAAAAGACAACCGGGATCGTATCAAGATTATCAGTTGGGAACGTATTGCTACGGAACTGCACAAAATCATGCTATCTCCTAAGCCGAGTATTGGGCTTCGACTGCTTAACGATACCGGACTACTGGAATACGTTTTGCCCGAGCTTGCCGCGCTGCGTGGCGTAGAAAGCCGGAACGGTCGCAAACACAAGGACAACTTCTTTCACACCATTAAGGTCGTTGACAATCTCGCGGAGCGTAGCAGTGAACTATGGCTACGCTGGGCAGCGCTGCTGCACGATATTGGCAAAGCCCGTACTAAGCGGTGGGAAGCCACCGCTGGCTGGACTTTCCATGCACACGATGCTGTAGGTGCGAACATGGTCCCCCGCATTTTCCGCCGGCTTCGCCTTCCGAATGACAAGCTAAAGTATGTGCAAAAGCTTGTTGCCCTGCACCAACGCCCCATCTCTCTTACTCAGGAAGAGATTAGTGACTCTGCCGTCCGCCGTATTCTTTACGAAGCTGGTGATGACATTGATGACCTGATGACGCTTTGTGAGAGTGACATCACCAGTAAAAACCCCCAAAAAGTAAAGCGTTACCTGGAGAATTACGAGTTCCTACGGACTAGAATGGCCGCCATCGAAGAAAGCGACCACCTGCGTAACTGGCAGCCCCCAATCAGTGGGGAATTGATTATGGAGACCTTTGGTATCAAACCCAGCCGACAAGTCGGACTCATTAAGGATGCCGTCCGGGAAGCTATTCTGGACGGAGACATCCCCAATGAGCTCGAAGCGGCCAAGGGAAAGATGCTAGAAGTAGCAGCAGCGCTTTCATTATTCCCGGTTTAGCCGGAAAATGAGCAAAAACTACCGGTCTTAACTAATTTTAACACACTTACCCCCCTCCACCCCATTAGTATGGGGTGGCTCCCCCCCTCCCCCCCCACTACCTTTGTAACATCGGAAGGAGGTGGTGCAACACTTTCATCCGGGTCTTTCCAAGAAACGTGTTCAATTATTTTAGACGGTAGATTGTTGGTTTTCTCCCGTCATCTGAAAGGTTTTTGTTTTGGCGCTTAGCGCCCTAGAGTCCAGTTATTACCAGGTAGTTTGAAAGCTACAATATAAGGTCCTCGACGGTGCAACGTCTGAGGATCTTTTTTTATGGGCCTCAGCGAACGGTATTCGATCAGGCAGAGGTATCAATAACTTCCCCCTCAACCACAACAAAGACCCGGTCTCCGATCCGGGCTTTCACCTCCGCGCAACCCGTAAACTCTCCGAAAGCCGGTAGTATCCCCCCTTGTTCAGCAAAAAAAAAGGCCGGAAGCCGCAGGCTATTTCCCGTTGAATCCAGCAAGCGGACACAGGGGTGGATATGGCCATATATATTGTAGGTGCCGGCAGGGCGCTCCTCATCCGACAGTGGATGATGACTAAGCGAAAAATCACCTATCGTGAGAATTTCTGGCTGTCTGACCATCCTGGCCTCCCGGTAAGCTGCTTCTGGTAAAATATCGTGATTCCCGGGTATGAGCTCGAAGCTCACCTCAGCGTGCTCATGCGTAAATTCACAGAACAAGGGCCAAATTTGATTGTAGTCACTATGAAAAAGATCACCCAAAAAGAGAACACGCGCGGGCTTAAACACCTTTATTAGGGAAAGAAGCCTGCTAAAATTAGCCCCCGAAATGGCTCTGGGAACGGCAATACCTGCCCGACGAAAATGAGCTCCTTTGCCGAGATGGAGGTCCGACAACAACAAGGCTTTTTCCGCTGGCCAGTAAGCCGCCTTATCCGGATGAAGAATCAATCGATTACCCTTGATGTTGGTGCTTATCATACTTAGAGCGTGTCTAAAATTAGCTTTTGAGGCGACTGCTGACAACATGAGTCATCCCTAATTTTTGGGTGAGATGACCATGTATCCTGGCAAAGAATAGGGTTTTTAGCGATCAGCGGACAGCATTCAGGCAAAACAGCTCTGAATGCTGTCCGCTGATCGCTTTTTTATGCCAACCAAACT
>CALIGP010000124.1 GCA_938021455.1 uncultured Lewinella sp.
GGCCATGGAAAAGGTCTGGAAGAAAGTCCACCAGGCCAACATCAAAGCCGGTAAATATGTCAACTGGGAACTGACAAGTATCCTGATGCCTGGCAATGGCACCGGTGCCTATAACTACGTTACCCGGACCAGCGTAACGGGTGAAAAAAACCTTGCGGCGCTTCTCAGTGGCGATTTCTATAACCCCAACCCCACTGACATTCTGACGAAGGAGGAAATGACCATTTACAAAAACACGGGCAAACTACGCTCCTTCGTGAAGCAAGAAGTCTACACCGTTTCCCATCTTTTACCTGCGGCGGATTGGGACAAAGTAAAAGTAGCCGTCCACAACCATTTCGACTTCCCCGAAAGTGGTAGCCGTAGCGCCCACGTTAAAGCAGAAAAAGAAGTCTGGGACCCCGTACACGCCGCCCGCATCAAAGACGGTAAACTGCTGGGCTGGGTCGTTGCCGCCAAAATACTACCCTGGGGCGCCAACGAGTCGTTTCATGACGTAACCGTGGACCTCTATGAAAGCCTGGAAAGTTACCTGACCAACCGCAGCCCGATGCCCTACTTCGAGAAAGCCTACCCCGGAAAAGACATAACCGGAATGATGGAACAGACCGAAGCAGCGGCAACTCTCGTAAAATCAGAAGTACGCCTGATCCTGGACACTTCCCGTTGGCCAGACTAAGCGCAACGACGCACCTCTGACCAATCTATAGTCCCCTCGGTCACTAGTGCAGTGTAATCTAAGTATTCGCTGGTTTCTGCTTGGTCTTTTGCCCGCTGGCGTCATAAAAAAATAGGTCCGTAGCTATGGCTATGCACCGATTTTTTCATCTAGCCAGCGACCAAAATCCCGGCGCAAAAACCTAACTTAAATTACACTGCACTAGAGGTGAAAAGTTGTTAAGAATCAATTTTAACGAAGCAGGCGGCTTGGTCACTTCAGGTCTGGAATGAAGCATTTGAACTTCCTATTTGCTGAAGTTTTGAAAATCACCTGAAGTGACCGAGCCCACTATACTACTGAGTTGATTTTAAATGGTTCGTACTCTTAGGAGTACGAACCATTTTTGATGTCTCAAAGAAGCATCCGGAGAATTAACAAGGAAGCGTTTATACTATTCTACCTTTCCTGCCTGAATTCAATTCATTCTACTCTATTTTTGCCCCCATGTTTCGCCACTCCCTAGTTCTGATCATTTCCCTGCTTACCTTTTCCAACCTTGTTGTTGGTCAGGAGTCAATGCTGGAGACCGCCCGCCAGTCATTAAACTCTGAGGACGCGCAAGCACAGATTACTGCCCTCGACAGCCTCCAAGCGACCGGCAAGCAAAGCCCCGACCTCTATCAAGCGCTTGGTAACGCATGGTTCGAACGCAACAAGCCCGGCATGGCCATCCTGAATTACGAGCGTGGCCTTCGGCTAATGCCCGGCCATAAGGGACTGAGCAACAACCTGAAGTTCGTTCGTGCGGAAGCGGGCATCAATGCACTGGAGCTGCAAGACTTTTTCCTCGTTCGCTGGTGGCGTAGCGCGGGCGCCGTGCTGGGCGCCAGCACCTGCCAATGGCTAGCACTTTTATTTTGGGCCCTGGCCGTCATTGGTGGCGTAACCTGGTATCTGCGCCGCAGAGACATGGACGAGAAGAAGCGCTTTGCTCTGCTCCCCTCGGCGGTAGCCTTTCTACTCATTGCCGGCCTGTTCTTCGCCATGGGCAACAGCCGTCTGAGCTGGTTGAGCAACGACCGGGAAGCCGTCCTGACCGACAGTTCCGCTCAACTACGCGTTGCCCCCGGCGCAGATGCTACGCTGGAGGAAACCCTCTCCGAAGGCCTCAAATTCAGAATACTGGATGAGTTTGATGATTTCGTTAAAGTCAGTCTCGAAGATGGTCGCCAGGGTTGGATTCCCGCGGCGACTATGGAACGGATTTGATGCAGGGTGCAGGTTGCAGGGTGCAGGTTACAGGTTGCAGGTTGCGGGATACAGGCTGCCCTGCTTAGACACTGCGACTTGCAACTTGTAACCTGCAACTTAAAACCTGCAACCCTTCCCTTTTTTCTTCGTCTTTGTTCAAGCAACTCCCTCCGGGAGTAGGCTACACACATTCCCGCCGCAGGAAAGATTCTGCCGCGACTACTGACCACACACGATCCACCATGCCTGATTCTACCGATTTTTTTGACCTTACGCCCGTTCGCTTTGTCATCCTTTTCCTAACGCTATTGGCGTTGGCCGCTGCACCGGGCATTTTGTCCGCACAGTCCATGCCTGTGGGGGAAGAACTCGAAAAAACCATTCTGGAAATGGACAGCGTTTTCTGGCAAGCCTATAACGGCTGTGACCTGAAAACGATGATGTCTTTCGTTGACGACAATGTCGAATTCTACCACGATAAAGGTGGCCTCCTGGACAGCCGGGAGGCGCTCCATGCCGCGATGAAAAATGGTCTTTGCCGAGGAGAAAACAATGAGATTGAACGTCGGCCAGTAGCGGGAAGCATCCAGGTATTCCCGATGGCGGGCATCGGGGCCATCCTAAGGGGGCAGCATACTTTTCATGGCATCGCCAACCCCGATGACAATGGCATCGCCTATTTTTTCCACCTATGGGTCTTCCGCGACGGAGACTGGAAAATGACGCGGGTGTTTAGCTACGATCACGCGCCTTATTCAGGTGAATAAAGCGGTTAGAATCGCTTGCGTTCCAGCTCTTTCTTTTGCTCGCCCAGGTAAAGATCACCAAAGGTGACACTGGCGGTGATGGTCCCCATCCGCTCGGCGTTGGGCCGGATGGCGAAGCGGCGAATTTCGGGCGTTCTTTGCAGTTCAACAACCTTGCGGCCATTGGGGAGCTTGATCTCTCCATTGGTGAGGGTCAGCTCATAGTTCATGCCCTCTCCGCCGATGGGTTCGTAGATGTAGACATCGCTTTTGTCGGCATTGATCTGCAGGTCCTGCATATTCAGGTTAGGGCTCAGCTTGAGCTCTCCGTACTGAGCGGTAATATTGAACGTTCCTCCAACGTCAAAGAGGTTGATGTCAGAGCGGCGTGAATTGATCACGACGTTGCCATCAATTCGTTCTCCGGTAATGTCTCCGAAGCGGCTGCGGATATCGAGAATGCCCTGGACGTTGTCAATGTTAATGGCGGAGTACTCCCCGTTGATCCGCAGTTGGTTGCGGAGGTTAGAGATCGTGGCACCACCGAAGTGGCTTTTGAGGTAAACCGGGCATTCCTCCGGCAGGGTGATGTAGTAGTGAACGCTCAGTTCGCTCCTCGATTGATGGTTTTCATCAATGCGCTTGTTCTTCAGGAATATCTTTTGGCCAGCCACCTCGGCGATATAATTCAGGTTGGCGAGGTCTTCCTTAGCGCGTTCCAGCTCCGGGTGGCGGGCGGTCATGACGATCTTGACGTGGATCTTTTGCTTATCCCAGGTCTCCACAAAAATTTCTGCTTTCTCCCCTTCTACGGCCAGTTCTTTTCCGGGCTTGTAGGTGTAGGTGTCCTCAATCGTCTTGGTAACGACTTCCCGCAGGGCATTGTCCGTTTGGGCGCTCAGTCCAGAGGACTGGTTTATGCCGAGCAGAGCCGAGGTGCCGGTGCAGAGGATGGTTAGAAAAGCAAGGAGAAGAGAAAGTCTTGAACGCATATTATATCCTTTAAATTAAGGGTTTCCCCGGCTGAGGAGCTCCGCTCCGAAAGTCTGCGGCTTCAGCCGCTTTTACTGGGTTTGCTTTGCAAACAGGTTTTCGGAGCGGAGCTCCTCAACCGGGACTTCTCACTGGTTTACAGCTCAACAATAATCCGTCGGTAAATATCCGAGCGGTCCCGCTCGATCTCTGCGAGTTGGCGAATGACGGAAGGGTCTTCACCGTAAGCCACTAACATGGCCTTCATCTCTTCCTTGGCTTCTGTCAGCTCAGCTAACTCCATATTGAGGGTATTGAGCGCCGGTTCGTTGCGTTCTTCTATTTGGGCGATGATGCGGTTAAAACTCTCTTCATCTTCAGTCCAGTCGTGAGAACTGGTAGCTGGTGCGACTTCCTGTGCGTAGGAGATGCTGACTTTAGGGCCAGCATTGAGGGCTTCCGGCCAGAGGCCGACCCCCAAGGCCACAATCACTAGTACACTGGCGGCAATACCGCCAACCCGGGTCCATGCTCTTCGCCGCATATTTACCACGGGGGCAGGCGTATTCAACTCTCTGTTGAGGCCGTTCCAGACTTCAGCGGGCGGCTGATAGCTGGGCAGTTGTTCGCCCAAAGGGGGCGTCAACCCTGCTTCAATACCTTTCCATGCACCTGCGTTCGCGCCGTATTCCGGCAATTGGTTCAGGGCGTCCCGCAACGTTTTTTTGTTCTTCTCCTTCATACGTAATGGCGCAGGTATTCCCGCAGTTTTTTCTTGGCGTAAAAGAGTTGGCTCTTACTGGTTCCCACGCTGAAGTTAAGCATGTCTGCCACTTCCTGGTGCTTATATCCTTCGATTTCGATCAGCACGAAGACTGCCCGATAACCATCCGGTAGTTTGTTGATTGCTTTTTCGAGATACTCTATATCCAGCGCTGTTGTCCCCCAATCCACTTCCTGATCGGCGTAATTGAGCGGCAGCTCCTGGGTAGGTTTCTGCCGTCGCAGCTTGTTAAGCGCTGTACGTACGATGACGACCTTCATCCAGGCGCCCACCGTACTATCTCCCCGAAAAGTATCCAGCTTCTGAAACACTTTAAGGAAGCCTTCCTGCAGGGAATCGTTGGCCAGGTCAAAGTCTCCGCATATCCGATAACAAGCCGTATACATCGCACGACTGTAACGGTCGTACAGTTCCTTCTGGGCGCGACGATCCTGCCGCCGGCAGGCCTCTACGAGTTCCGTCTCGGTCATGCGGGCAGGTGTATTATCAGATGGTGAGTTAGTAATCTTTTTCGTTCCAATCATCGTAAATGCAATCTGACGTAAAGAGGGGGGGAGAGCGAAAAAGGTTGCTTCGCTCCTTTTTCTTTTAGACGCGCTTTGCGCTTTTAGACGAAAAAGGTCGCTGTGCTCCTTTTTCTGATGGACGCCACTTCGTGGCTTGTAGACGAAAAACGCGCTACGCTTGTTTTTCTTTTAGACGCCGCTTCGCGGCTTTTAGACGCTTCGCTTATAGTGCTTCGCCTCCGGTATGGCTTTACTCCTGAGAGAAAACCTTACCGAAGGCGAAGCCTGCAAGCGCGAAGCGCGTCTAAAAGAAAAATAAGCGAAGCCATTTTTCGTCTACAAGAGAGCGAATCGACCGTCTAAAAGCAAAAGCGCGAAGCGTCTTTTGCGACTGTCTAAAACCGGTACGCTACCGATCCGATCCAACGCTTAGCCGCCTGATCCACCCGGAAGGTTTCTCCGGCTACGGCGAAGTCTTCGCCGTATTTGGCAAAGTTGCCGTCGTAGCGAATATCTACGGTAATCTTACCGATGTCAATGGAGCCACCAATGGTGTAGCCTAGATTGAAGGTATCCCAGGTACGCTCCCGGCCATCTGCATCGCGGAGATCACTGGCAGAGGAAACGAAAAAATGGCCGACGGGGCCGGCATTCAGACGTAGGAAAGCAAGCTTCCAGCTACCGAGTACGGGCACGTTGATATCGTTGTAGCGCTCTCTGAGTATTTGAGTATTCTGCTGATCGGGATCATCAAAGCTAAAGTCTGTTTTAGCACTGTTGAGCGTGACTTCCGTTTGGATGTCAAATCGGTCCGAAAGGGGAATACGTACAAAAGCGCCAAACTGGAAGCCGTAGTCGGCGTCAGAAATGGCGAGCATGAGTTCTTCCCGGCCAGACTCGCTCAGGTCGAAACGTTCTTCCTGCAGGGACTCGGTGGCCAGGCCAGCTTTCAGGCCAAACTCAATCTGAGCGAAAGAAGTAGCCGAGAACAACAAACAGGCAATAATGGGGATGATGCGGTTGGTCATGATAAAAAAGCTATTGGGGTAGTTGGTTATGAAGCGACAAAGTTCGGGGTTGAATTGCCTTTAGGTCGTTAAAAGGCGTTAAGACGACTGTTATCATTCCTTTAATGTGGTTACTTTCACCTTCGTTACACGTACGTAGCGAACCAAAT
>CALIGP010000125.1 GCA_938021455.1 uncultured Lewinella sp.
GCGTAGCCCGACCTTGTGGAGGGGGTAGTCGAGGGGCTTGTAATCATTTATTCCTGCAATTTGTTATCCACACGGGCTGGAGGGCTGAGAATTTTTTTCCTTTTTTACGCACAATTTGCATCTAGGTAACCTTCAAGGGAAAAAGTATAGGGGTTAAGTGCTTTCGCTCGCTCGAAAGAAATACATGCCTCTATTTGGTTACCCTTTTTCAAATGAATAATGCCTTCCGTTAAATAGCAATAGGAGTTCACTGGGTCGAGCTTAAGGGCTTCTTCTAAGTCTTTCTTTGCAGCCTCTAGATTATTTAACTGAGCATATGCTAAAGCGCGGTTGCTATAGGCGTAAGAATCTTGCCCGGAGAGAGAGAGCGCCTTGTCAAAATCAATAATGGCTTCCTCGAATCTTCCCATCAGGTTGAGGGTGAACCCTCGATTTACCCTTACTGCTGCACTATCTGGTTGCTCGTAGAGGATGTTAGCAAACTCTTTCATGGCCTTCTCATAGTTGCCCGTCATTCCTAGGAAAACCCCTAGGATTAAGCGGAATTCCTGGACTGGTTCGAAGTACTCTTTTTCTGCATTATAAAGGAAAAGCCCTTTTGTACCGTTACAAGTCTGTACGTACAGGCTTAATAGGTGGTTCAATAAATCCGGATGTCGCTCTCCATTCGAGTAGGCTTGTTCAAAAAGGCTAAGTGCTTCGTCGTAGTCCTGTTTGGCGTACAGGTAAAACCCCTTACGTAAGCCTGGCGAAAACTTTCGGGATTCGATAATATTCAGCAAGATTTGCCCATCGTTGTAAGTGATCTTTTTATTTGCAAGTTTGATCGGATGCGGAGAAGGTTTGAGGTTTACCCAGAGGTCATATACCGAGGAAGCGAGAAACAGAAAAGCGAACACTATTCCGATATCATGCAATCCAGCCGAAAGCACCAGTATAACTATTCCTACTGCTACCAACAATGTTGACAAGGGGCCCATCAGAACGTAGAAGCACTGAGCTGCTAGGCTATTCGTATAACCTGGCACACACAGACCTCCTCTGCTATGCCAAAAGCTAAAGCGATGATAAATATTAAGTCTACCAAAACTGTAATGTTGGCTGGTTTCCACCTTCCCCATCGACCCAATGTAAATGGAAACTGGCCCTTTAGTAACAAGTAAAGCCGCAAGCCCGTGTCCGAACTCGTGAATGCAGGTGGTGACTGAGCGACAAATCAGCACAAAGCTTATTAAAGCAGCAATTGTTAAATAGAAGTAGAAGGTCATCGCCCGAAAAATACAAAGACCAAAGCCAACCACCAGCCCGCTACTATGTTATAATCTCAAAGGCCGGCGGTACCGGTCGAAAACTGTCACCAAAACATAATCAATTCATGTTCGAATTACCCAAACTCCCCTACGACTACGATGCCCTGGAACCCCACATCGATGCGCGTACGATGGAGATTCACCACACGAAACACCACAATGGTTACACCACCAAGTTGAACAAGGCCATTGATGGCACGGACCTGGCTGGAAAATCCATTGAGGATATTCTGGAAGACGTTTCTAAGCACAGCACTGCCGTGCGTAACAACGGCGGTGGATTCTACAACCACAGCCTTTTCTGGAGCGTGATGAGCCCCAACGGTGGCGGTAAGCCTTCTGGTGATCTGGCCAACGCCATTGCCGAAGACCTTGGTGGTTTCGATGCCTTCAAAGACCAATTCGCTGCTGCTGCAGGTAGCCGCTTTGGCTCCGGTTGGGCCTGGCTCGTGGTGGGTGAGAACGGCCACCTCGCCGTTACCTCTACACCAAACCAAGACAATCCACTGATGGATGTTGCGGATACGAAGGGAACCCCGATTCTCGGCCTCGACGTATGGGAACACGCCTACTACCTCAACTACCAGAACCGCCGCCCGGACTACGTCCAGGCCTTCTTCTCCGTCGTTGACTGGGATGCGGTTAGTAAGCGGTATGCGGACGCGAAGTAGTCTGTTAGCTCGTTAGTGTGTTGGTCTTTTAGGCTGCCGCGTTTTGTAGGAGGCAATGTGGGGCATATTTTAGATCTTTCCTCCAACGCCTCCAACATGCGGAGCCCAAAACACTAACGAACCAACAGACTAAAACAGCCGGGTTGCAACAATGCATCCCGGCTGTTGCTTTTTTCCCTATACCCAAAACACTTTGACTTGGGTGTAATCCTATTGTGATGAAAAACTTCCTCCTCCGCCGTCGTGCTACCTTCGATCCGCCCCGATTTCAGGGCTGGGGACGGTCCTCTAATTACTTTGAAGGCTGGTATTTTAAGGTGGTGATTCCGGAGAGAAATCTGGCCTACGCCTTCATTCCTGGCATAAGTTATGCGGCGGACGGGACGGGCCACGCCTTTTTGCAGCTGCTGGATGGGGTGGCGGCGACCTCCGCTTACCATACTTATGATCTAGACGAGTTTCTGGCTTCGGAAACAGCTTTTGCGGTGCAACTTGGTCCGCATTTCTTCTCCGAAGAAAGTCTTAGGATCAGGCTGGATGGATTGGAAATCGACGTCTTATTTAAGAAGGTTCAATCTTGGCCGAAGCAGTTACTTGCGCCTGGCGTGATGGGCTGGTACGGCTTTGTGCCCCGGATGCAATGCTATCACGGACTGGTGAGTATGCACCACGAATTGTTTGGGCACATCACCTTAAATGGGGAAACTCATGACGTGGAAGGTGGGGTAGGCTACATTGAAAAAGACTGGGGAAGCGGTTTTCCCGATGCCTGGATCTGGTGCCAGAGTAATCACCTGACGGGTACGGATCAGCCGGCGAGCCTGATGGCGAGCGTGGCGAGCATCCCCTGGATGGGAAGTTCCTTCACGGGCTTTTTAGCGACTTTCCTTTTTGAAGGGGAGTTGCACTACTTTACGACCTGGGCGCGGTCGCAGGTGCAGGCAAAGGTGGACGAAAGCAATGCATTTACCATCAGCTTTTATCAGGAGGGTAAGCACCTTCGAATCAGTGGACGGCCCGCTGCCGGAGGCGAACTCCTCAGCCCCGTTACCGGGCAGGCTATGACCGGCAAGATCAATGAAAGTCTGCAGGGGGAACTAGACGTTGTCTTCCATCGGGAAGGCAAGAAGCTGTACGCCGGGACTGCCTCCTGGGCGGGCGTGGAGGTAAGCCCGCGGGCGGGGGAGTTGTTGGAGACGGAGCCGATCAATTATCCTTGGCCGGAGGGGTAGGCTGTTGGTTCGTTGGTATTTTGGGCAGCCGCACTTTGGAGGTGTTGGAGGCGGGAATGCTAGAATGTGAGAATAGTGTCTAGCATTAATTTGTCATTTTCGTCTCTCATCCAAACCTCGCCGTTTGAGAAGTCAATATATCGGTGCAGCGGGTAGGGATGAACTTTACCCTGATAGAGAGAATTGTAGTAACTCACAGAGTACACATCGAGTACTTTGTTGCTGGATTTAAGAACACCGTTGGTAATTATTGAAACATGTGCCATTGTGTCAAGTCGAAGGCTTTTGAAATACCTCCTATAGTCTTCATTTGAGGTTAAGTAGGCTTTGATCTGATCGTCTTTGTTAATAATTGGTCTCCAGTCTTTCTGTCGGTTGTCAAAGTCGGCCCAGTAATGTCTGCCTGATTTATCAACTAATTCATTGGTGTTCTTTATGTAGAAACGATCTTGAAAATTGCCACTGGCAGAGAACTCTTCCTCAAAAAAGAGAGCTACTGTTCCTTTGCGAACAGCGTAAACTCCTGCTTCTTCAACCTGGCCAATATGTCCGCTGGTTTCTATACTAAAGGTGCCATCTAAATTGAAATTATAGGTAAAGAGTGATTCTGCGTAGAAAGTAGAATATGACTTATGCAGACGCTCTCTATCACAGCTACTAATGCCAAGTATGAAAAATAAAAAACAGAGCTGAAGAATGCTTCTCATGCTGTTTAGATGTAGGGTGTTCTGTTTTTTGGCCAATAGGTAGACTAATTTTGGCGTTACAGCTCGCTAGAGCTTTGTAGCACAGGTCTGGGTTTTTAACCCAGATAAGGCCACCAAAAATTGGCGTCGTCTAAGACCAACAGATGGAATACCCGTTGCTTAGATGTGAGATTTTGACATTCTGGCGTAGCACTTACTGCACTAAATTCGTTTACCTCTGGTTTAGGGCGAGCCTCATCCAGGCTAAAGCCCGAACCTGTGCTACAAAGCTCTCCAAGCTGGCTCATGTGTACTTCCAACACCTCCGACATGCGGTAGCCCAAAGCACCAAAATACCAACGGACCAAAATACCAACCCCGCCTCCAACGTGCGGTAGCCCAAAGAACCAAAGAACCAACATACTAAAACACCAACCCCGCCTCCAACACGCGGTAGCCCAAAAGACCAAAGAACCAAAAGACTAATTCACCTTTTCCCGCAAGTGCCGCCGCAAAATCTTACCCACATTACTCTTCGGCAGATCTTCGCGGAACTCCACGGCTTTGGGCACTTTGTAGCCAGTCAGGTTTTCCCGTGCGTAGGCGATGACTTCGTCTTCTTTCAGGGACTTATCCTTCTTGACGACGAAAAGTTTGACGACTTCGCCTGACTTATCACTCGGGATTCCCACCGCAGCACATTCCAAAATTTTGGGATGAGCAGCCATCACATCCTCCACCTCATTGGGGAAGACGTTGAAGCCGGAGACGAGGATCATATCCTTCTTCCGGTCTACGATTTTGAAGAAGCCATCAGCGGTCATCATGCCGATGTCTCCGGTTTTGAGCCAGCCGTCTGCCGTCATTACGTCGGCGGTAGCTTCTGGCCGGTTGAGGTAGCCCTTCATTACCTGCGGGCCCTTGATGTGGATCTCGCCGCGTTCTTCAGTGGTGGCGATGCGATCAGCGTCCTCATTCCAGCAGCGCATATCGGTGTTGGGTAGCGGAATGCCGATGTAGCCGATCCGCATCGTCTCGTTTAGCGGGTTCATGCAAGCAGAGGGGCTGGTTTCCGTCAGGCCGTAGCCTTCGCTCAGGGGAACGCCGGTCAGTTTCTGCCAGGCCTCGGCCACGGGACGCTGGACGGCCATTCCTCCACCGACGGTAATTTTCAAATGGCGGAAGTCAAGGCTCTTGAAGCCAGCATTGTTGATCAGGCCGTTGAAAAGCGTGTTTACGCCGGTCATGCCAGCGATCTTATTGTCCTTAAAGGCGTCGTTGATGGTGCTCAGGTCCCGCGGGTTAGTGATCAGCACGTTGCAAATACCGTGAGCGAAAATGGCGACGGAATTCACCGTAAAGGCGAAAATGTGGTAGAGCGGAAGTGGGCACAGCATGCATTCGCTACCGCCTTCCTGCAGTTTCTGGGTCATCCAGGCTTTGGATTGTAGCGCGTTGGCTACCAAGTTAGCATTCGTTAGCATGGCTCCTTTGGAGACGCCAGTCGTTCCACCGGTATACTGCAAGGCAATGGTGTCTTCCGGCTTTCCTTCGAACTCCGGTAGCTTATACTTAGCACCTTCTGAAAGGGCTTTTTTGAAGTTGACGGCACCGGGTAGATTATAGGCCGGCACCATTTTCTTCACCTTGCGAACAACGAAGTTGGTGATGCCACCTTTGACGAAGCCCAGCAGTTCTCCGATGCTAGTGGTGATCACGGTCTTGATGTCCGTATCCCCAATAATTTGTTCCAGGTTGCTGGCGAAATTCTCGGCAATGATGACCGCTTTACAGTTCGCGTCCGTAAACTGGTGCTTCATCTCCCTTGGGGTATAGAGCGGGTTGGTGTTAACAATCACAAGGCCTGCCTTCAAGACACCGTGTAAGGCAATGGGATATTGCAGAAGGTTGGGCATCATCAGCGCCACCGAGTCTCCGGGCTGCAAACCCCGGTAATGCAGGTAAGCACCGAAAGCAGTAGATTTTGCGTCTAGTTCCGAGTAAGTCATCGAAGCTCCCATACACTTGAAAGCCGTCTTTTTAGCGTGCTTCTGCATGGCATCCGCCAATAACGCTTTCAGGGTCGGGAAAGTGGAAGTGTCGATGTTGGCGGGGATGCCGGCAGGGTACTGCGCGAGCCAGGGGCGCTGGTCTGACATATTGCTGATCGTTTTTAAAGCTTTATTTGGAGGCGTAAAATAGGTAAATTGTATGGCAGTCAATTAGTTTGCGGCTAATTTGTCTGTGAAGCACCTCTTCTGGGGTTAAAGGGATTGGAAAGGTCAACTATACAAAGCCTCAAAGCGTTTTAACAAAGCTAGTTTTTTGGCAAAACGTACGGCCAGTCGTACCTTGTCGCCTTCACGCTTACACTTTTAAATTGGATTCAACCATCATGGTTGCACCCATATCATTCGACTCAAAACCACAAGCACCAGATGGAAAATGGTATCCTCACCGAAGCCCAACAGAAAGATGCAGAGCTGATTCAGCTACTGCTTGACAAAATTGTAAAGAAAAAAGGCTTCGAAAACATCTGCGCTAACGCTGAAGGTTACGAAACGCCCGCCAAAATTCGCCGTGGAAAAGACAGCGAAGAGTACTTCATCCCTGACTGTACGGGAGAAGTAAACGGCCGCAAGTCTTACTTCGAATTAGGCATGAAAACAGACGATGAGCGTCAGCTCGTCACCAAGTGGCGTCTGCTCTCCAGCCTCGCCAGCTACAAGCACGGTAAGCTTTACCTGGCGGTCCCTCGTGGACACATGGCCTTTACCAATCGCATTCTGAATGACTACCCCATTCAGGCAGAAGTGGTGAAGCTCTAAGGAGCACCACCAATGAAAAGCCCCGACGTCAACTAAGATGTCGGGGCTTTTTTATTCGCAGAACTCAATTTGTACAGCATTGGCAAAACAGTTAAAAAAATCATAGCCAGAACTTGAATTAGCCATGGGGATCGATTTTCTTAACCTGCAACCTGCAACCTGCAACCTGCAACCTGCAACCTGCAACCTGCAACCTGCAACCTGCAACCTGCAACCT
>CALIGP010000126.1 GCA_938021455.1 uncultured Lewinella sp.
TCGGTCGGGGAGTATGTGGAACAGTTGCCGCGAGTGGTGTTACCAAAATAGTAGACGATGCTCACGCTCTGAAACAAGGGACGGAGCACATCGCCTGCGATCCCAACAGCCGCTCAGAAATAGTCCTGCCCGTTCACCGAAAGGATGGATCCCTACTGGGTGTCTTCGATGTAGACAGCACGCTAAAGGCTTCCTTTGATCAGGTTGATCAGGAAGAGCTGGAGCAACTGCTGATAGCCGTTTTTACCAAGGCATAATGATGGTGTTCTATCGAAATATACCAGTGTACTAGCACTAAAGTGCTTTTTTTGACACAAAGAAGCACAAAGGCACAGAGATCCCAGAGAGACCGTTTATTATCGGAAAGACTCTCTGTGAACTTTGTGCCTTTGTGGCCTTTGTGTCAAAAAGCGCGTAGCGCCTCTATCCTTGGTAAGCCAACATGCCTCCTTCCAAATTACGAACGTTGGTAAAGCCCGACTGCTGTAATAGGTGTTGGGCCATGCCGGAGCGTTTGCCAGAGCGGCAGTAGACGATGATCTCGTCATCCTTGTGGTTGGCCAGTTTATCAAAAGAGGCCGTGAGTACGCCGAGGGGAATATGAATGCCACCGACGTTGAATTCGGCGCGTTCGTAGTCTTCGCGTACGTCGAGTAATACATAATCTTTCTTGCCGTCGGCTTCGCGTTGCTTGAGTTCCTGGATAGTTGCGTCCATCAATTTTGTTGTTTGTGGGGGAAACACCCCGTTGGCTAAAATGGATTAACGGCGAACGATTTTATGGTGGCTCCAACGGTTTCCGTCACTGGCTTCCAGCAGGTAAATGCCGGCGGGCAGGTCGCCAAGCTCGAGCCGGTCAACGTTTGAAACTTCTCGAAGGAGAGCACCGCTGAAGGAGAAAAGTCGGTAGCGGAGCGTTTGAGTAGCGGAGAGTTGGTGGCGCGAACGCAGGTGCAAGGTTCCGTTCGTTGGGTTCGGGAAGACATCGACCAGGGCTTCTGCCTGCGTTGGAGCTGACGTGCTGGTCTGGAAACCAGCGAAGCCAGCCAGGAGTGGCCGGAGCATAATGGCACCCGTAGTGGTGCCACCCAGGCGTTCAAAGCCGTTGCCTACGTTAAACCATTGTAGGTCTTCAGGGGTAGTGTTTCGATCAAAACCCACGCCGATGGACCGGCTGGCACTCTGCTGTTCCCAGCCCACCCAGAAAGCTCCGGTTGCCAGGTCAATGGGTGCATCGAAGGTATAGGTCGTGTAGCCCTGCAAGCTGTCGAGATGAAAATCTTCAGCGTACAGGATGGGGAAGTCTTCGCTGTAGAGCAGATCCGTCGGCATCGTGTCTCCTGAATAGACGACGAGACGAATGTCCTGGTTACCCAGTCCTCCCAGCCCGCGTGGGATGCGAACCTGAATACCCGTCAGCTGATCCTCCACAAAGGCATTGTATTGTTGCAAGATGGTGGTGCCGGACTGTACTTCGAGGGTTACTTCGGCCGTGCCGTCATCGTAGGCCATGTACTCGCCAAAACAGGTAGTGATGGTAGAAGTATTGTTATCCGTGATACCTGGGTCATAGGCGCCTGAGGTCTCTCCGTTGTTGTTGAAAAGGTATACCGTCTCCAGTTTGTGGGTCAGGTTTTCGTCGGCAACGGTCAGCAGGTATCCAACAATGTCGGTATACACCTTGCCTAGTTTTGAAAAGAGTATGGTTCGATCGAGCCGCTGGCCGGGAGCAAACTCATTGTCTCCGGAGCCCCCCGTTCCGAAGGCTGATGGAAGCAGTGGGCTAGCTGCCTCGGTAATGGGGTCATTGCTGCCGCCCTGAACGCGCAGTCTTGATAGGCCATTGTCTACGGTAATGTCATCCGTAGCTCCAACGCTAAGATTTTCCAGCACCAGAGTGATGGAATCACGAAAGAGGCTCTCTCCCCCTGCCTGAAGATGACGAATCGGGATAGCCGTGTAGGGCTCCGTCAGGTAGAAAGCTTCCGCCTGTAGGGCAAGGTCACGTGGTGGGTTCTGCTCTGCGTCCAGCCGGACATAATCCAGATGCCACATGTCAACGGCACCCACTTCGCTACTCTTATTGGCGAAGCGAAACTGGAAGCCATTGTAGAGCATTTCGTCGGGAATCGTCAGGGTGTACGACTCAAACGGGAGGGGAACGTTGTTACCCAAAGTGATGGAGACGCCTTCCACCCGCAGGGCGGTTGACCAGTCGCCCTCCGCCGTAAGGAACTGCACTAGGAAGCTGTCTTGCCGTTCCGGTCGGTTGCCCAGCCCCCGGGGCTGTAGCTGAAAGTGAAGGTTAGCGCCGAACTGCCCCGCCATATTAATGGGCGTAGAGGTCAGGTAATCGCGCGGAACGGGTGTACTGTTGCCGCTAACGTATGGCTTACCGTCGAAGTCAACGGCGTCAAAAGTGGCGACTCCAATGGAGGGAGGGCCAACGGCGAAGTTGCGGTTGATCAGTACGTCTTCGTTCTGCCACAGGTTGGTGGCGGGGCGGAAGTCGTTGTAGCTGAAGTCATCGAAGAAAGGCAGGTCAACGGCCTCCCGATCAATGGTGAAGGTGGCGCGGTAAACGTCACAAAGGCCGAAGGCCGTACAAATGGTAACACAAACAGCGTCTTCGCCACCAGCACGGGCGGCTACGTAGCGGAAGTCGTTGCCGCGTTCCATCCCTTCCAGAAAGGCGGCGCGTTGCTCGCGGCCGTTGTAATCAGGAGCACAGGTTTCGATTGTTCGGCAAACGGCCTCAGAAGGAAGCATCTCCCGTGGAACACCCACTTCTAGGACTCCGCCGGGCAGAACGGTTCTGTTGCCCAGGTCGATGGTTCTGCTTTCGCGGCGGACAAGAATTTGGAGGGTAACGATCGGTGCGCACTCGCCAGCAGGATTACAGGCGGTAAAACTTAGCTCATCTAGGCCTTCCTCTGCACCTGCGTCCGCGCCGTATGTAAGTGTATCATTGGCAAAAGTGGCCGTGCCGTTGTTGGCTTCGGCGCATCCGTCACAACTGTAGGTTACTCCGGGGCCGAGACCAATGGTATCGAGATCTAGTTTGATGGTTCGGCTTTCTCCTGCCTCGAATAACTCGTAGGTATCAAGGCCAAAATCACCACAATCAACTTTAGGCGTTACGGGTAAAGGGAGGCTATTGTCGGGGAAGTCGTAGCCCGAAAGCGGGACGAACTGCTGGGCAAAAAGAGGAGCAAAACCCAGCCCGAAGAAGAGGGCCGGTAAGAGTAGTCGTACGTTCATTATTTCACTTGGTATAGCGCCTGCCGGAGAATGGCCTCACACGCAAGCCCTTAAACAACGCAGGAACCCACGCTTTGGTGCGTATTAGGAGATCATAGTCTTGAATGGAAGCGGAGGATTTCTTTGGCATCTCTATTGCCTGACCATCTACCGTCTACAATACTACCGTCTACTTTTTTACGCTGCGATTTTCAACATCTCCAACATGCCGCCTTCGAGCTTGGCCTTTGCGTAGGCTTTGTCAATGGTGAAGTGCTTGACTTCTTTCAGGTCAGGCATTTCGTACATCGCGTCCGTCATCACGGCTTCGCAGATAGAGCGTAGCCCACGGGCACCGAGTTCGTATTCCAGGGCGGTAGCCGCCAAGTATTCAATCACGTCTTCGGAGAAAGTAAGGTTAATCCCTTCCAGCCGGAAGAGGTGCTGGTACTGCCGCAGTAGACTGTTGTGCGGCTCCACGAGGATACGCTTCATGGCGTCCAGGTCGAGCGGCTTGAGGTAAGTAACCACGGGCAAGCGGCCGATCAATTCGGGGATCATCCCGAAGCGCCGAACGTCTTTATGCGTGACGTACTGCAGGAGATCTTCTTCTTCGATCCGTTTCTGGTCGTTGCTGCCAAAGCCAATGACTTTGCTGTTCATCCGCCGGGCAATGACCCGCTCGATGCCATCAAAAGCACCACCACAGATGAAGAGGATATTTTCCGTGTTGAGTTTCACGAGTTTTTGCTCGGGGTGCTTGCGGCCGCCCTGTGGAGGTACCATTACGTCGGTACCTTCCAGCATTTTGAGCATGGCTTGTTGTACGCCCTCTCCGCTCACGTCGCGGGTAATACTGGGGTTGTCACTCTTGCGCGCCACTTTGTCCATCTCATCGATATAGACAATGCCGCGTTCCGCAGCGGCTACATCGTAGTCGCAGACCTGTAACAAGCGGCTCAGGATGCTTTCTACGTCTTCGCCTACGTAACCTGCCTGGGTAAATACCGTGGCGTCAACGATGGCGAAGGGTACGTCGAGAAATTTGGCAATCGTCTTGGCCAACAGGGTTTTTCCTGTGCCCGTACGGCCCACCAGCAATAGGTTGCTTTTTTCAATTTGCACCTCATCCTCGCTGGTAGGTGGGTGGCTGAGGCGCTTGTAGTGGTTATATACCGCTACGGAGATGATTCTCTTCGCCTTATCCTGACCGATAACGTACCGGTCCAGGTGTTCTTTGATGTTGCGAGGGGTAACGCCTTTGGGGAGGCTGAACTCTTTTGGCTGCTGCTGTTCCTCAATAGGTTCAGACTCGGGGCGGACACCACCGTAGAGCTCTTCTTCTACAATCTCCTGAGCCTGTTCAACACAGACTTCGCAGATGTGGGAATTCAGGCCAGCAACGAGTACCAGGGCTTCGCTTTTTCCGCGGCCGCAGAAGGCACAGTATACGTCTTGTCGTTTGCCTCGCATCATAGTTTTATAGTCAAGTAGTCAGATAGTCAAAGAGTCAGATAGTCGAAGAGTCAAGTAGTTAGACAGTCAAGCCGTTCTTGTGACGGACTGTTTGACTACTTGACTCTTCGACTGCCTGACTATTTCTTCCGGTTTAGAACTTCATCCACGAGGCCATAGGCTACGGCTTCGGGAGCAGTCATCCAGTTGTCGCGGTCGCTGTCTTTCTCGATTGCTTCAAAGGTCTGTCCGGTATGGTTGGCTAATATAGTATAGAGTTCGTCGCGCAACTGAGAGATGAGGCGGTAATTGATCTCCATGTCGGAGAATTGACCTTGCATGCCACCGCTCGGCTGGTGAATCATAACACGGGCGTGGGGGAGAATGGAACGCTTACCTTTCTCTCCAGCGGCGAGCAGGACAGAGCCCATGGAGGCCGCCAGACCCGTACAGATCGTTGCCACATCGGGCGTTACGTACTGCATGGTGTCGTACATGCCCATGCCAGCAATCACGCTACCACCGGGGCTGTTGATAAACATTTGTACGTCTCGCTTAGGGTCAACAGATTCGAGGAACAACAACTGTGCCTGAACAACATTAGCGACGTAATCAGAAACGGCTACGCCCATGAAGATGATGCGGTCCATCATCAGTCGGCTGAAGACATCAAGGGCGGCAATATTCATCTGCCGCTCTTCAATTACATTAGGGGAGAAGCCGGTAACCTGTGGTGGAGCCATGCCACCGATAGTCTGTGCGTACTTCTCAAGGTGCATCGTACTCATACCCATGTGACGGGTGGCGTACTTCATAAATTCATCCTGCGGGATCATATGAGTTTTCTTGAAGGGTTTCACGATCATAAAGTGACCGTCTCACCGTAAACGCACGAAGGGGGGATGAGTTGAGGTCTTTGGTCTTTTGGTCCTTTAGTTCGTTTGTCTTTTGGTGCTGCCACACATTGGAGGCGACATCAGGCTACGATGTAATTGCAGTAATTCTGTTGACAACGTGTCTGAAGCGCGTAGAGATACTCAAGCGAATTACGGGCTAAATCTTTGGAAACTTAGCCCTTTGGTGCGCACCGTAAGGGTGTTTAGTCCGTAACTCGCGATCATACATTGAGCTCCCCCGATACATATTTGATTCGCCTATCACGCCTATCACGCCTATCAAATGCGGTAGCCCCAAAAAACTAAAAGACCAAAGAACCAAAAGACCATCCTACTCCTCCTCCTGAGCCGGCATGTTCTCTTCGTTGAAAACCTTAATGGCTTCGTTGAATTCGTCAGCTGTCAGGGGCTTGTCTTTTAGTTTAACCTTGTCGCGGAGCGCAGACATGATCTTTTTC
>CALIGP010000127.1 GCA_938021455.1 uncultured Lewinella sp.
CCAAGAAGATCTGACCGTCGGTGATGGAGATCACGTTAGTCGGGATGTATGCAGATACGTCACCAGCCTGTGTTTCAATGATCGGCAGGGCCGTCAAAGAACCACCACCCTTCACGATGCCTGCCTTCTTGAGGCTAGGGGGAAGGTCGTTCATGTCCTGAGCGATCTTGTCATCATTGATGACTTTGGCGGCGCGCTCAAGCAGACGGCTGTGGAGGTAGAATACGTCACCGGGGTAAGCTTCACGTCCTGGTGGGCGACGAAGCAGTAGCGATACCTCCCGGTAGGCAACGGCTTGCTTAGAGAGATCATCGTAGATGATCAGTGCGGGGCGGCCCGTATCGCGGAAAAACTCCCCGATGGCAGCACCGGCGAAGGGTGCGTAGAACTGCAGCGGAGCGGGGTCAGCTGCGGAAGAGGCTACGATACAAGAGTACGCCATGGCGCCGTTGTCTTCCAGCGTCTTCGCAATCTGTGCAACGGTAGAGGACTTCTGTCCACAAGCAACGTAGATACAGTAAACCGGCTCACCGCGGTCGTAGAATTCTTTTTGGTTGAGGATGGTGTCAATGGCGATAGCCGACTTACCCGTCTGGCGGTCACCAATGATCAGCTCCCGCTGGCCACGGCCAATCGGAATCATGGCGTCGATGGCCTTGATACCCGTCTGCAGGGGCTCGGTTACCGGCTGGCGGTAGATTACACCGGGGGCTTTACGCTCCAGTGGCATTTCGTAGGTAGTACCGGTGATGTCACCTTTACCGTCGATGGGCTGACCGAGTGCGTTCACAACACGGCCAACAACGCCTTCACCGACTTCGATGCTGGCGATACGTCCGGTACGGGAAACACGGCTGCCTTCCTGGATACCGATTGATGTTCCCATCAGTACAACACCAACGTTGTCTTCTTCCAGGTTCAGTACAATCGCCTCCGTTCCGTTATCAAAGGTTACGAGTTCACCAGCTTGTGCGTTCTCGAGACCGTATACACGGGCGATACCGTCACCAACCTGGAGTACGGTACCGTACTCCTCCAACTCGGTAGCGCTGGTAATGCCTGCGAGCTGTTGCTTGATGATTCCACTGATTTCGTCGGGCTTGATTCCAGCCATGATTACTATACTTTAAAAATGCTTAGTTAATCTTTTTCTTTTTGATGGACTCTGATGAGTCTTACTTAGCCAACTCTTTACGGATTTGGTTAAGCTTGTGGGCAACGCTGGCGTCGTACACTTTACCGTCGAACTCCAGGACGAAGCCGCCCATAAGTTTCGGGTCTACCCGGGTGAAGATCTCTACGTTGGCCTCCGTCTTACCGGCGTCAACGAGTTGCTGCCGGATGGCAGCCAGGGACTCCGCTGACAGCGCTGTAGCGCTGGTCACAAATACGGAGCTGATCTTCTTCATCTTATTGTACTGCCCGTCAAAGGCGGAGAGGATACCGAGTAGGTCGCTCTCGCGGCCTTTAGTGATGAGGACATTGACGAAGGTCTTCGTCAGCTCATCAGCTCCGACCTGACCGAGTAATTCGGTCATGACGGCTTTTTTCTTGGTGGCGTTGACCACCGGGCTCTGGAGCAACAACGCCAAATCACGGTTACCGCCCATAGAGATCAACTCGTCGACATCCTTACGGATAGCCTCTAGCTTATCACTCTCTACGGCCAGGTCCAACAATGATTTAGCGTAGCGATCCGCTACTTGCTGATTGGTCATGCGATTGCTTAGTTAAGGTTGTTCACCAATTGATTCACCAGGGTGGCCTGGTTGCTGTCGCTGCTGAGGTCCTTCTGCAGCACCTTCTCAGCAATGTCCAATGCCATCGTGCCTACTTCCTTCTTCAGGTCAGCCATGGCGGAGTCGCGCATGTTGGCGATGTCCCGCTGGGCGTCAGCAGATACTTTTTGGGCAGCTTCTTTGGCTTCGGTAACGGCCTCTTCTTTGCGCTTCTTGGCGAAAGCTTCGGCGTCAGCGATGATGCGCGTGCTTTCTTCACGGGCTTCGGCGAGGAGCTTGGCGTTATCATCTTTCATCTGGGCCATCTGCGCCTGAACGCGTTTGGCTTCATCGATGGAATCCTGAATCTCATTGTCACGCTTCTTCAGTGCCTTTTGGATAGGCTTGAAGGCGGCGCGGCCTACGAAGAAGTAGACGAGCAGGAAAATCAGCAGCGTCCAGAAGATTAATCCTGGATCAGGCTTGAGTACGTTAAAGTCGGCGAGGAAGAGTGAGTACATAGTTCCTAAAGTTGCTTTCGCTTAAACGAGGAAGGTTAAAATTGGCACCGAAACCGCCGCCAATCGCGGTTCGATCTCGGTGCCGTTTGTTGGTTGCGGATCAAGATCCGCCACGGGTATGTCTTAGTTAGAGATAAGACCTACAACGATGGCGAAAAGTGCAGCACCCTCAACGAGGGCGGCAGTAATGATCATTGCGGTACGGATGTCTCCGGCGGCTTCTGGCTGACGTGCGATAGCCTCTGTGGACTTAGCACCAATCATACCTACACCAATACCGGCACCGAGTGCCGCAATACCTGCTCCAATAGCTCCCATAATTAGGAAATTTAAGCGATGAAAAAACTGATTATTCGTAAGCCCCTACGCGTTTGTAGCGGCGTTGTTTTGTATTAGTTGGCCTAGTGCTCAACGGCAGCGGCGTAGCCATGGGCTTCGTCTTCTGCGTGATGATCATCATGACCGTGGTCGTGCTCCTCTACCGCTGCGCCAATGTAGCTGGACGCCAGGATAGCGAAGATGAACGCCTGCAGGAAAGCAACCAGCAGCTCGATCAGGTTCATAAAAGCGGTGAAAGCTCCACCGACCAATGCGCCGGTAACGCCACCACCAAAGTTGGTGCCGTTTTCGCCAAAGACGAATACCAGACCAATAAGGCTAAGAATGATAATGTGACCGGCCGTGATGTTGGCAAACAGTCGAATCATCAAAGAGAAAGGCTTGATGAAGAGACCAAGAATTTCTACGGGAGTAAGGATGATCAGTACCCACTTTGGTACACCAGGCATGTTGAAGACGTGTCCCCAGTAATGCTTGTTACCGTTGAAGTTGGTTACGATGAACACGAGTACAGCCAGGACCAAAGTCACGGCAATGTTACCCGTCACGTTAGCGCTACCCGGGAAAATCGGGATCAGGCCAAACAGATTACAGAAGAGGATGAAGAAGAACAAGCACATAATAAAGGGCTGGAAGCGCTCGTAGTGCTTTTCGCCAATCATGGGTTTCGTTACTTCTTCGCGGATGAATACGAAGAGGGGCTCGAAGAAGCTCTGTATGCCACTTGGTGCCTTGCCTTCATTCTTC
>CALIGP010000128.1 GCA_938021455.1 uncultured Lewinella sp.
GGGCACTCTCTTCCCCCTGATCAACTACGAGTTCAGCTCAATCCGATGAGATACCTTTTCCACTCCCAATACCTTTTCGAACCCACAGCGAACGTAAAACGCTCCCGCAGCAGGCTCACCGGTATACAGCGATACCCTTTCAAAATTTGCTGTATGCTGCTGCAGGATAAAGTCCACCAGCATTTTTCCCACTCCCTTTCTCCGGTAAGCTTCCTTCACGTAGAAGCGCCGCAACCTCCCGTCTGAGGCGGACTCTCCGTAGGGATCAATGTTTATCCCACCGATGGCAACTAAGGCGCCCTTCACCCGCAGCTCATACAATCCCTCCCCTGCTGAGGAGAAGGTATTTGTTCCGTTGAACCAGTCATTTTCCAGCCGTACTAGAAATTTATATCCTTCTAATTGACTCTCCTGTTGAAGAGCTTTGAAGCCTTCAACGGGCAATGCTGATATTTTATTAATGGTATTATGTTTCTCTACTATCATACTGTCACGGCTATCCTACTACCACTACTATCCCCCTCCCTAACACTCCGGCAGCACCACCGGCAAATTAAACGCTAGCCCACCTTCCGAGGTTTCTTTATACTTGCTATTCATGGCTTTAGCCGTGTCCCACATGGTTTTGATGACGGTATCGATGTCAACTTTACAGTGTTCCGGGTCACCGGCCAGGGCGAGGTTAGCCGCCGTAATGGCTTTCATGGCGCCCATAGCGTTACGCTCAATGCAGGGAATTTGTACCAGGCCGCCTACGGGATCGCAGGTGAGACCAAGGTGATGCTCCATGGCAATCTCGGCGGCCATGAGCACTTGTCGGGGAGACCCTCCTTGCACCTGCGTCAGCGCCCCCGCCGCCATCGCTGATGAGACCCCAATCTCCGCCTGGCAGCCTCCCACTGCCGCAGAGATTGTTGCTCCTTTTTTGAACAAGCAGCCAATTTCCCCCGCCACGAGCAGGAAGTCATCTACCCCAAAATTAGGCTCCGGGTCACAGAAGAAGTAATAGTATAACAAGACTGCGGGCACCACCCCTGCGGCCCCGTTCGTAGGCGAGGTAACGATACGCCCCATCGCTGCATTCTCTTCATTTACCGCCAGCGCAAAGCAGCTGATCCATTTGTTGATGGTCCGAAAATTAGTGGGTGTACTTCTTACTCCTGCTTCCCACTCCGCCTGATTACTAAAGGGCCGGTGCTCCAGTAGATCATCGCAGATTCCCTTTGCACGCCTACGAACGTTCAATCCACCAGGCAAGACTCCCTCCGTGATGCAGCCCAGGTAAACCGACTTTTTCATAACGTCAATAATCTCTTGCAGTTGCTGACGCACTTCCGTTGCCGGACGCAGAGACAGCTCATTATCAAAGACGATCTCGGCAACACTCTTATTCAATTCATCGGTATACCGAAGGATATCTCTCCCCTTCTCAATCGGATGCGGGAATTTCACCCGCTTTCCCTTCGGCCGAACGCCCACCTCTCTGATAAAGCCTCCTCCTACGGAAGCATAAGTTCCCACCTTAACGACCTTGTCTTGGTAATAGGCCAGAAACTCCAATGTGTTAGGATGGCTCTTTCGGTTCTCGTTGGTAAATACAATATCCCGCTTTGGATCGAAGGGCAGAAAGCGTTGACCAATGGTGAGTATTTTTCCTGCCTGAAGCCCTGCCAGGATTTCCGGGATACTCCCCGTATCCACCGTTACTGGGTCATAGCCCATTAAACCCAGTTGGACGGCAGCATCCGTAGCGTGCCCACGCCCCGTCTTCGACAAAGAGCCAAACAAATGAACCTCCAGCCGGTCAAACACCAGCTCTTCCACAGACGCCAGAAACTGTGAAGCAGCCTTCCAGGGTCCAATGGTGTGGGAACTGGAAGGACCAACCCCGATCTTGAAAATTTCGAAAACGCTGATGGCGGGCATAAGCCAATAAATTGAGGAGTGGAGAATCTCACCCAAATCTAAACCATTGTCTCGACAATAATATCACTCCCTCCCTTTTTCTTCTTTCTCCTCTTCTCCATTACTTATCTTCGCTCTCCATGGCAAGCCCAACCGTTGAAAATTATCTCAAGGCATTGTTCTCTCTTTCCAACGAGGAGGGAAAAGTCAGTATTTCCGACCTCAGTAAAACACTGGGGGTAAGCCCGCCGACGGCCAATAATATGGTCCGAAAGCTACACGATCGGGGCTTCGTCATTTACCAGAAATACAAGCCCTTACTTTTAACGAAGCAAGGCCGTAAAGAAGCAGCCCTCATCGTTCGTAAGCATCGGCTAACGGAGATGTACCTCGTAGAACAGATGGGCTTTGGCTGGGAGGAAGTACACGACATTGCCGAACAAATTGAGCACGTCAAGAGTCCTGATTTCTTTAATCGGATGGACGAACTGATGGGCAATCCGACCTTCGATCCACACGGCTCCCCGATTCCGGATGCACAGGGAAAGTTAACGCAGACGAACCGTAAATGCCTAAGTGATTGTGAGCCCGGACAGACGGTCTCTGTCGTTGGGCTGGCACACCGCTCCAACGACTTTTTATTACTCATGAACGAAAAGGAGATTGCTCTGCAAACCGAGATTCACATCCTAAGAAAGCAGTTATTTGATGGCTCCATGGCCGTAGCCTATTCAGAGCACCCAAAGGAGATCCTCTCCAAAGTAATCACCGATAAGATTCTAGTGGAGTAGATCATTGCTACGAATCGTTCACATTCCTGGCTATTAACCAGAAATCCGACCTAAATTCCAAGGCCTCTTTTAACCGGACTATCAGGACAATAACTTCAATCGTTATAAAAAGACAGGGAAAAGCCTGGCAAAGTATTAATGGACACGATTTCTTGATCGGGTAGGTCTCATCTTACCATTTGCAGCGCATTGTACGCTACTTAAGACTTCTTTTGCAGCATACACATTAACCACTACCTGCCACCTGCAGGTCAGCATAATCGCGCTCCATCATGAAGTATGTCATCATCAACGTAACCCTCGCCCTTTGCGCAGCTTTCCTGACCAACATTCTCCTGCATGAATTCGTCCATTACCTTACTGCCTTATCATTAGGTTCCCAAGCGACGCTATTCCATAATTATGTCTCGGCCAGCCTATCGGTAAGTGCCCTGGAGGAGGGACTCTTTGCCGGTCTTGCTCCTCTGTTTACTCTCCTCTCCGGGCTAATGGCATATCGTATCGGCAGAAAACGCGAAGCTTCTTCCTTGAGCTTATACCTGCAGCTATTCGGAATTATTGGGATCATTTCCTTCTTTGGATACCTCATGATCAGCTCAATCATACCTACCGGTGATACCGGAAAAGTCATGAATGTTCTCGGGGTTCACCTATGGCTACAGATCGCCATCTCAGTGCTTTCCATTCCGGCCATTACGTTGATTCTAATGAGGGCAACCCCTGATTTTGAGCGATTTTCCTCTATTGACTTCGGCGACAACCGTATGAACCGTAAGAAGTGGTCAATGTCTCTGATCCTCTACCCGCTTCTGATCAGCATTGGCATCGTCAGCCTTCTTCAGATCCCCGTCCCACACATTGCCAGTATACTTGCCACCGTTTGTGCACCAATGTCGCTCATGGCTACTTTTGGAACGTTTGTTGGCAGCAAAGAAACGCTCACCATCGCACCGGAAGCCAATTGGCTTACGGGTCAGATAAATTGGGGCTTCGTTATTTTTTTTATAATCCCGATGGTCCTTAACCGTATCCTAACCTTCGGCATTGGCGGCGGGCACTAACTCTTCATCAATATTCTTACGCCCCCGCCACCAAAAGAAAGCCACTGCGCCGATCAATACGTAGGGCATACCTAATAGATATAGGATACCCTGATTAAGACCGCGGCCTTCCGTTCCTCCGTTAGCAAGGTTAGTCTCCGCCGTAGCGCGACACATTGGGCACTGCGCCAATAATTCCTCTCCCGTTCCAAGGATCATCACCAGGGCAAAAGCAAAAGCGATCAGCAGTAATTTTCTCATAACAGAAAGAATTTTATTAGTGAGACAAAGATAAGGTAAAACAGTCCCTTTAAAAGCTCAAAAATGAGGCCCGGAGGGCCGTCTCTTGTAGCGATGGGTGACCGAAGGGACGTAGTCCCGCAGGGAACCCATCGTTTTCGTTGCCCCATCGTTCTCGTTGCCCCATCATTTTCGTTGCCCCATCATTTTCATCCCTAATTCCCCCTTTAAGGATAATACTCCCGCAGCATCCAAAACACCACCGGCCCCGTAATCGCAACGTATAACCAAAGTGGCCAGACGATACGGGCCATCTTCTGGTGCATCTCGTACTTACCAACGAGTGCCCGTAAAGTCGTCAGCAAAATGAAGGGGAGCAGAATACCCGCCAGCGCGATGTGAGAGAGAAGAATGATCAGGTAAGTCGTTCGTTTACCAGATACGGCGGCTTCTTCAACGGCGGAGAGCAGTCCATCGTGGTCTACATCCCCATAAATCACTTCAGGCGTCGTGAAATGATAGACGACATAGCATAGCAGGAACAAGACCGAAAACCCAAGAGCAATGGCATTAGCGTTTCGGTGCGCCACTACCTTACGTTGCTTGATGAAGTACAGGGAGAACAACAGTGCAACCGCGGTAAGTGCGTTAAGTGTAGCATTCACTGCGGGCAGGAAGCCGACGTCCCAGCCTTCCGGCACCGGCAGTTTGTATTGCCGCATGGCACCCACCAACAGCAGCACCGCTACGGAAGCTACCCATACGGCAATCTTCAGACCACGTTCTTTTTCCGGATAAGTCGTTAGTTCGGGATATGCTTTCATCATTGCTACAGTTCTTTTTCGCGTTCCAGCACGATCTCCGGTCGCTGGGGTAGCGGAATGATCAGGGAAATAAGTTGTACCAGTCCGAGGGTCTCCTCCCGGCTGCCCAGGTCGTAATGTTTCACGATGGTCAGGGAACTATCCACCAATGCGACAACGGGGCTTTCGCCGGGGGTACCCGGCAGTTGAAAATCCCGGGCGGTTTGCAAAAAGCTAGCCTCATTGGCTGACAGAAAACTTAGCATATCGCTGTCCTCCAGGTTATATTTATCCGCGAAGCTTTCCGCCGTCACGGCGGGATCATCCGCCTTCGTAATCGTGGTAAAGTATAGGTTAGGACTATCCTTAAACTGCTGGTAAACGCTGTCCAACATATGCCCGTAAGTATTCGTCGTTGCGGGTTTCGTTGGATCCAGCCAACCGACAACGGTCATGGCCCCACGTAGCTTTTCGGGAAGCTCTCCCCGTACGGGAGACAGCTCTTTCAAATCGGGCATTTTCCCGAAGTCGCCCTGCGTCATAATCCCGTCCTTACGGTATTCATACCCTCTGGACAGGTACAAATAAGACATGGCGGGAAGGCCTACCAACAGGAGCAACACGATGCTCGTACTTAGAATTCCACTGAGCTTTGCCATAGTTATACTGTCTTGTTCAAAGGTAACCACGTGAACGCCAGATTGATCACGAAAAAGTCGATTATGACGCTTAGGTGGGATTTTGGGGCGCGGGACCGCAGGTGCAAGGGAACCCTTTCAGGCCCGGAGGGCCGCTTCTCGTAGCGATGGGTAAGCTACGGACCGAAGGCGATGCACTGAGCGAAGTCGAAGTGTCCTAGCGCAGCCCATCATTCTCGTCGTCCCTACCCTTCCCCCCCTTTCGTTGCCCCCCCTAAGCCTTTAAACACAATCAGCATCCAGGCCCAATGCCTAGATGCTGATCATAAAAATTCTTAGACGTCAAAGCAGGATTTAGCCCACCACAAAGTCTTCATCCGTGATGACCGCGCCAATATCCTGAGAGCTTGACTCCATCTGGTTGCGATTTTCGATCTCTGCCCGGTTGTCTTTCCAGTAGTTACCTTCTGAGAAGAAAGCAATGAGTGCCCATACGAGCAGAAACATGGGGAGTAAAACCGTCATGGCGAGTCCTTTCACCTCATAGCCCATGTGCATGAACTCATAGATGATAAAGTAAGCCTTGTAGACAGACAGGATGATGATAAGTAAGGAGGCAATGACGAATACCCATTGGATATCCTCTGCCCACTCCGCAGCTTTCATCAGGGAGAGGGCCACTTCCGCCAGGGTTACACCCGCCAGTAGGGCAAGGCCTTTCCAGACGGCTTTTTTTGAATCTTCGTAGCTAAGATGACCAGCCATGATTTTTTATTTA
>CALIGP010000129.1 GCA_938021455.1 uncultured Lewinella sp.
GCCTGGGGCGAAATTTGTTGATGGACTTAACCATAGCATGCGGTCCCCGAGCGGAGATCGAGCCCGTTCGGCAGGCTCAGGGACCACGACCGCAGGGAGTCGAGATGAAGTCGAGGGGTATTTCGTGCAATTTGATATCCACACATCCTGCGCCTGCCCAATAAAAAAAGCCGGACACCTCAATTGGTATCCGGCTTTCAATAATCCCATGAACATATATCTTAGTCTGAAGAAGGATTGAGAAAAAGTGACTTCGTGTTCCGGCCCATATCTACCGGAACACGAAAGGTCACAAACAATCGTAATCTCAGAATCTTAATCTCATTGTGTCAGTTATGAGAGAGCGTTTTCCCTCCTGACAATACAAATATGCGGTCATATTGAAGCCAGGGCAAAGACACAATTGAGTATTTGTGAATCTAAATTTAACTAAAAACGACACAATCGCCTTTTAATCAGGCAATTGTGGCGTAAAGTGTGAAGAAAAAACAAGAAAAATCTATTCTTCTTCTCCAGAAATTTCTTCTTTTACTTCGTCTGTGACCGATTCCACCTTGTTTTCAACCGCTTCGGCGACTTCTTCTGCCTTATCCTTAGCAGCTTCAACGGTGGCTTCTACTTGTTCTTTGGCCTCTTCGAATTTCTCTCCGGCGGCATCCATAACATCTTCCAGCTTATCCTCGGCGATGTCAGCTGCGGCTTCCAGTTTCTCTCCGGCTACCTGCGCTACGGCCTTTGCGGTGTCCGTAATATCCTCCAGCTTTTCGGAGATACTCTCTACAGTGGAAGCAATAAAACTGCCAGCTTGATCAAGCAGGCCACCTTCTTCGGTTACGCTTTCAGCAGCGTCACCAACGGAAGTAATGGCCGACGCGATTGCGTCTCCCGCTTTCTCGGCTATCGGAGAAGCAGCGGGCGTTTCTCCGCCAACGATTTCGCTCATAGCTACCATACTGGCGACGTTCTCCGGGGTTCGGTCTTCGGGCTTCGTCCGACCGCCCTTTTTCTTCTTACCGGCGGCGATAGCTGCAGCAGCGGCCTCCAACTTGGCTTTTTCTTCAGGGCTTACTTCCCGGGTAGAAATATCAGCCGCAATCTTGGCCTTCGCAGCTTCAGCAGCTGCCCGTTCGGCATCTTTCTGCGCTCGCTTCTCGGCCTTTTTCACTTCCTGGCTGATTTTGTTCTCCAACATGACTTTGGTCTTCTCCATGTCGTCGAGCTTCGTCTGCTTGCTGCTCAGTCGGCTTTCGATCATCACAACTTTAGCCTCCCGAATTTGCTTTTCGAGTTGTCCATCCGTTTTCTCGATCCGGCGACGCTCGAACTTCAGATCGTTCTGGTCGCGGCCCATGCTGCTTTTCATACGTTCCATGGCCTTGAGCAGTCCATCCAGACGAGATTGGCTTCGCCCTGCGGCACCGCCATTTGACTTACCACCACCCTGGCCACGCTTCTCTTTGACGGTCTTGAAGGCTGCATCAATACGAGAATAGATAGCATTACGGTCTTCGCGGGTGAATTTGACGTTATGGAACTTTCGCTGAATCTCGCGCAGGTCATTGAACACTTTTTGCAAGTGGGTACCCTCCCCTATCCGCTTTTCAGCGTCTTCGAGCATAGTACCAAACTTAGCTACTTGCTTAGTAGATTCTTCTTTGTACTGCTCATTGAGCTTTTCGCGCATCGCCTTTAGCTTCTCAAAAGAAACATCGACGCGTTTACGAATTTCATTTCCTTGCTCTCGCAGTAAGGTTTTGTCTTGTAGCTGACTCTGGACTTTTTGCCAGAAGCTCTTTGCCTGATTCCAAAGATCACTGGAGTACTCTCCGGCCCGCTCAATGCGGTCTTCAATCTCGGCAAGTTCTGACTTATAGCTCTGCGCAAGTTTATCGCTGAGCACGTGGAAGTGCCACTCGGTTTGAGCGCGGAGGATCATATCCGTCTGCTCGGCCTTCAGGTCATCGGGCAGTAGCCCTTCAGAAACAGATAGCTCCCGGGCAATTACCCGGTCTGGCTCCGGGAATTCTCCCTCCTGCCCTTTACGCCACTTCTCCATGAAGAGCTTGTATACCTCGTCAGAGATTACTTTCTCGGGATACGTTTGAATGCGGACGATGTTATCAGAGACTTGTAGCTCGATCGTGATCAGTACGCGTTTTTCCTGGGCGTCACGCCCCCAGACGGCAATTCGATTTCTCATTTCAGTTTACGTTGTTCCCCGGCAGGTGGATAATTTGAGTTCGCCTCCGGGAAGTCAGTTGGTCGGTAATTCTAAGATCGCATGGGGCAACTCAGCATGAATTGCCCCATAGTATAATGTTTCAGTTAGTCTTTCGTTCGGTTATCAGGCTTCCACCGTCTGTCCGATCAGTTTGTTTTCGACGAGGTACTCGGCGATTTGGACGGCGTTGGTAGCTGCGCCTTTGCGCAGATTGTCCGCTACAATCCAGAGGTTAAGTCCGTTCTCGATGGACTCATCCCGACGGATGCGGCCTACGAAAACTTCGTCTTTATGCTTTGCCAATAACGGCATTGGATAGACATTATTCTTTATGTCATCCTGTACTATGACGCCAGGAGTGGCCGCAAGTAACGCACGAACCTGCTCAACGGTAAAATCTTTCTTGAACTCAATGTTCACGCACTCGCTGTGGCCTCCGTGGACCGGTACCCGAACGGCAGTAGCAGTGATGGCGATAGAATCATCACCCAGGATTTTGCGCGTTTCGTGCACCAGCTTCATCTCTTCCTTGGTGTAGGCATTGTCAAGAAAGACATCACAATGAGGGATACAGTTCTCGAAGATGGGGTAATGATAAGGCCGGTCGGTGTCGCTCGTGTCTTCACCACGCTTTTCCGCTTCATATTGATTAACGGCAGGCACACCGGTTCCCGTGAAGGACTGGTAAGTAGAGATTACCAGGCGCTTAATCCCGAAGGCTTCATGAAGAGGCGCCAGGGAAAGTACCATCTGAATGGTAGAACAGTTGGGGTTAGCGATGATTAGGTCGGAAGGGGTTAACTCGTCAGCATTCACTTCCGGGACAACCAATTTCTTGGTGGGGTCCATACGCCAGGCGCTGGAGTTGTCCACTACTACGCAACCTACTTCTGCGAATTTGGGTGCCCACTCCAGGCTAGTAGAACCGCCAGCGGAAAAGATGGCGACATCCGGGCGACGGTCAATAGCGTCCTGCATTCCGATGACGGGATACTCTTTCCCTTCGTAGATGATCAGCTTGCCAAT
>CALIGP010000130.1 GCA_938021455.1 uncultured Lewinella sp.
ACCGCCTGCGCTGCCATTGCTGCGGCTACGCCACCTCCACCCCGGAGAGCTGCCCCGCCTGCGGAGACCCCGAGATGAAACTCGGTGGCACCGGCACCGAAAAGATCGAGGACGAGCTCAAAATCTTCCTCCCCGACGCCCGCATCGGGCGGATGGACCTGGATACCGTCCGCGGCAAAAACGCCCTTGCCGCCCTGCTGGGCCGCTTCGAGGCCGGGCAGCTGGATATCCTCGTCGGAACGCAGATGGTGACCAAAGGGCTGGACTTTGAACGCGTCGGCCTCGTCGGCGTCATCAACGCTGACCAACTGCTGCGCTTCCCCGACTTCCGGGCGGATGAGCGCGCCTTCCACCTCATGACCCAGGTAGCCGGCCGTGCCGGCCGGAAACACCGGCAGGGCAAGGTCATCATCCAGGCCTTCGACCGTAGTCACCCCGTATTAACCGATGTCTTCAATAGCGACTGGGATCGCTTCATCGAGCGGGAAAGCAAGCACCGCGCCGAGACCAACTTCCCGCCCTACGTGAAGATGATCCACCTGCAGCTCAAGCACCCCCGCCGCAACACCGTCGAGGAAGGCGCCAAGCTCCTGGGCAGCTGGCTGGCGCACGCCCTGGGCGGGCAGGTGACCCCGCCCTTTGAGCCGGGGGTGGCCCGCATCCGTACCTACTACCTGCAGGAAATGGTCATCCGTATGAGCGCGGCCCCGAAGGAGATTGCCCGGGTGAAGAACATAGTCAATCGCGCGGTGGCGAAGTTGAAAACGACGGAAGGGTTGACGGGGGTGAGAGTGGGGGTGGATGTGGATCCTTATTGAGGGAAGGTCCGTATTTTTAGCGAAGTCTACGTATTAAATTGCAACAAGAAACACCCTATGCTTTGAGAGCCCCTCAGTGGGGGCCGTGGCGATTCCACTGCATATTACAGTGTAGTTTAAGTTAGGTTTTTGCACCGGGATTTTGTTAGCGCTTCGCTTGCTAGCTATCGGCTGAAGCCGATGCTACAGTAGTCGCGGCTTCAGCCGCTGACTAGCAGTATATAAAATCCCCAAACTCTCCGGGGCCTTACAAATTTAATTCTACCGAGGAAACTGATAACCAGCGAATACTTAGATTACAGTGCATTATTTGACCAAAACAAACTAAAAGCCCATCATGTCAGGAGGAGATTGGAAAGAAATGTTCGCGGCTTGCCAAAGCGGCAACATAGACTTGGTGAAATACCACATTGAAACAGGTATTGACCCTAATTACACGCACCCCGAATTTCTAACCACCGCTTTAATGGAGAGCGTAAGGTTTAAACGCTTAGACATTATCAAGTACTTATTAGAAAATGGCGCAGATCCCAACATCAAAGATGAGTGGACTTCAGAGACGGCGATTTCGATTGCGGAGGCTATGGGGGATGAGGTCTTGATTGGGGTGCTTAGAGGGTAATTTCCCCACCCGCACAAAAACATTCTCCCCATACCCATCTTTCTCAAAAAAGACGCCGACATCTCCATTATCCAGCACGCAAAGGTCAGCGTAAGCCGCTTTTCCCGCGTAGATGGTTGTACCGTTTGTCCAGGTTTTTCCTTCGTCGTAGCTAAGCCGCAGCGTTAGGTTTTCTCGGGCGGTACTAGAGTTAGCGTTGCAGAACAGGAGGATGTTTTTGTCATCGCCGTCCCGGACGGAGGAATAGCGAATGAGGCTGGCATTACAGGAGGGATCGATGAGGGCGGAGTCGGCCTTGGTGGTCCAGCTTTCGCCTTGATCCGTGGAGGTGTGGACATAGCGCAGTCCGCTTTTATTGACCCGGCTGTTGATCATCCAGGAGCCATTGGTTAGTTCTATGATCTTAGACTCATCAGCGGGGGTGATGGGCGTGTCGATCAGGAACCAGCTTTTACCGTGGTTGTTACTACCAAAGACGTGTAACCCGTTTTTCAGATTGACGAGTGTGTGGAGCAGCGTTCCGCCTCTGGTTTGGATGCCTCTGCCGGAGGTGATGAACTTAAAGTCATGGGCCCAGGCGGGTTTCGAGATTTGGGAAGTGATGTCCAGAGGAGCAGACCAGGACTTTCCGTTGTCCTTACTCGAAACGAGCTGGAAGAAGTAGTCGTTCGGACTATTCTCTACGTCCATATAATTGAAGAAGAGGAAGAGTTCCCCCGTCTCCCGGTCCAGTATCATAGATGGGTCAGAAGCGGACTCGCCCAGCGGGTAATCGACAATGGTTTCGATGTCAGACCAGGTCTGACCGTCATCCTCGCTCCTCCGGATAACGATGTTGATGTCCTTATTGGCTCGCAGATCCCCGCAGGAGCCGTTTCTTTCGTCGATGGCGGCGATGAGGTCGCCGTTTTGGGCCTTGATGATGGCGGGGATGCGGTAGCAGGCGGCCTCCGGGTTCATCTCCGTACTGAAGAGGTTGGTGAAGGTTAGTTCTGCCTTTTTGGTGCTGTTTGGCGCTGACGGAGCGCATGCGAAGATCAATAGCAGGATAAAACCAGAGGTGAGGCGGACTAGCATCGAAGGAGAAGGTTTTGGACGGAGAGTAAAGGTATTGGGTTTTACCGAACGGCTGTGGAGACGCTATGCGTCGACCGCGAACAAGGCCGTGGTTACTGAGCCTGCCGAACGTAAAGGCTCCCGAAGCGTGGGTAGGCGGTAGTGATTTCCGGTAGTAGGTGTTTCACGGTCAAAGTCGCTTCGCTCCCTTGCCCGGGGCGACGCATAGCGTCTCTACCATTGGTCAGAAACGCATGCGTTGATTGCGAATGGGACGAAGGCTCCCGGAGCGTGGGTAGGAGGTAGTTTTGTCTTCGCACGCCCTCCCCACCACAAACGTTCAAAACCCTACCACTCACCATTGGAAATTCTGATAACCGTCATCATGGTTCGTAAACTTGGAGTAACCTCATTATTGAAACCCCGAGTGCCATGAAAAAAACTATCTTATTTTTCGCCTTACTATTCCTTACTGTTGGCCTTTCGGCTACCGATTACTACGTTGCCAAAGATGGCAACGACACCAACGACGGTTCAGAAAACGCCCCCTTCCTGACCATCTCCAAAGCCGCCAGCCTGATGGTAGCCGGTGATGCCTGCTTCATCAAAGAGGGGGTGTATCGGGAGATATTGCGCCCTGCCAACGGCGGCACCGCCGCCGCCCCCATCATCTTCCGGGCCTTTGGTGAAGACAAAGTAACCATCTCTGCCACCGAGCCGATCACCAATTGGACGGCAGTGGAGGGCTCCGTCTTTAAGGCGAACATCGACATGGACCTCGGTCGGCAGACCATGCTTTACTTCGACGGAGAAGCCATGGACTACGCCCGCTGGCCCAACAATCTAGACGGTGACCCTTACACCATTGACGCGATGACCGTTGCCTCCGGCACGGCGAGCACTGTCGTCGCTGACGACCTCCCGCAGGGGATTAACCTCACCGACGGGTTTATCTGGTACCTCGGAGCCCACTCCGGTGCCAGCTGGACGCAGCCCATCAGCAGTACCAACGGCAAGACGATTAACCACACCGCCAACGACATTAGCCGCTGGCCTTTCAACCCACATAACCCGACTATTTTCCGGAACAACAATCGCGGACGCTTCTACGTATTCGGCGATCGGGATTTGCTGGACTTTCCCAAAGAGTGGTATTTCGACGACAACAGCAATGAACTTTTCTTTATTGCTCCGGGAGAAGTTCACCCCGGCGGCCGCGCGGAATACGCAGCACGTACGCACACCATCAACATCGAGAAGCCCTGGGTCCTCATTGAAAACATCGGCACGCTAGGCGGCATCATTGAAATCAATGGCGATAACACGACCATCCGGAACTGTGAAATCCGCCAGGGCTTCCAGGCCTTAGACGAAATGGGCAACTCCGATGCTCAGGTAAGTGAAGGCTCCGTTTGGGTACGCGCCAGTAACGTGCTGATCGAAGACAACCTCATCGAGGGCGGATCTTTAAACGGCATCTCCGTTCAGGGTTGGGGTGGTGTAAGCGATGTGTCCATTATTGGCAATGAGATCCTGGAGTTTAATACCGTAGGTAACCACTCCTCCCCGATTCGCTGTCGGGCGCCACGCTCTGTTCTACTCAGTAATACCATCATTGGCGGCGGCAGAGACGGTATTTTCATTCCTTCTGACAACAGCGAAGTTGCCTGGAACGATGTCTCCGACGTCATGCGGATCAATAACGATGGCGGCCTGTTCTACGTCGTCGGTAACGACGACGATAAGAACACCAGCATTCACCACAACTGGTTTCACGATAGCTTCGGGCCGGACTACGCCGACGGCCGCTGTGCTGGCATTTACCTGGACAATGACTCCAAGGGCTACGACGTACACCACAACGTGGTCTGGAACATCAGCTGGTCTGCCGTCCAGATGAACTGGGACGCCTGGAACAACGACATTTTCAACAACACCTTCTGGAACGTGCAGCAGGCGATGGGCATCTGGCTCAACGGCCGGATTCAGAAAGACAATCGCATCTGGAACAATTACACGCCCATCGGCCCGTGGGAAGGGCAGGACGTTGCTGACAATATCGTCAACGCCAGTAATCCTTTTCTGGATCTGGCGGCCTACGACTTCCGGCCAGCGGACGATAGTCCGCTCATCAACGCCGGGCGCATCATTCCCGGCATAACGGACGGTTACCGGGGCGCAGCTCCGGAGGTGGGTGCCTACGAGGCCAACCAGCCCGGTTGGATCCCCGGCGCGCCGCGCGCCGGTGGCGGTGGCACCACCTCGCTTTTTAACAGCCCTGGCACCCGCGTCCGCGCCCAGGTCTTTCCTAACCCAGCCATTGATCGGGCCTTTGTCAATTTTGAAACTGCAGAAAGCGGGAGCCTTAATTGGCGTTTAATTGCCGCCGACGGAAAATCTGTCCGCTCTTCCCAGCAATCCATTTTGGCAGGCGAACAACGTATTGCCCTCCATCTCCAGGGGCTTCCTGCGGGCACCTATTTCTTTAGTGCCACGCTACGGGACGCCTACATTGGGCAGGCAATAATTGTCCGGTAAACAGGGGCATAAAAAAAGCCCGATCCGCTACTGGATCGGGCTTCTAAAGTCATCCCTATGATACTCTAAACGAGTAATTCTTCCCCAAGATAGGGGCGTGGATGGCTTATTTCGAGCATTTCAACGGCCGATTTAGGAAGCGGCCGCACTTTTCCGGAGAGTGGTAGTTGTAAATGCTTACAGACTTAGTGTGTAAGCACTCACAACTTGTTTTGGAGGATTTGTAGCCTTTACTTATTGCTTCCGTACGCTTCCGCCTGAGCTCGTGTCCGAGTCAACATTCGCGCCACCGGTATAACGGATACTACCGCCGGAACTGGCATCAGCATCCAGGTCTCCGCTAACGTTGAGGTAAATACCCCCACCGCTGCTAACGTCGGCTCTGGCATTCTTCACCTTGCAATCGCTGGCGGAAATCTTACCGGAGCTACTTGCCTTAGCCCGGATTTTACTACCGCTACCGGAGATATTGATTTTTCCAGAGCTGGAAGCATCCAGACGAATCATGCCACCGGAGAATTCCAAGTTCTGTATTCTGGCGGAGCTGCTCACGTCCACTTCAAGCTCGTCGCCGGTAAAGGAATCGTTGAACGTAATGGTAGAACTACTGCTGGCTTCCAGCAATTCGAGCTCGTTCATCGTGACGTAGACCACGATGGGCTTATGGTTACTGATGTTAGTACCGCTTCTGAAACGGACGCTCAACCGACCTCCACTGACGTCAGTCGTGATGTATTCCATCAGGTTGCTTTCTGCTTCTACACGAACGGCTGGTGCCCCTTTGCTCACCTCCACCTTGAAGGAGCAACAGGTTTTAATGCCGCTGAAAGAAGAAACCTCCCGGTTTTCGGTGGTTACGTCGCCGTTACCTTTGACGCGTTTCTTGTTCCCCCAGTTTTGGGCGGAAAGCCCTGCGAAGAGGGCGATAAAGAGAAGGGTGAGTAGTGGTCTCATGGTTGGTTTGTTTGATAGTAAAGACGAATATGGTTAAAGATGGTTGCACGGTTACTGAAACCTCTCCCCCCAGCCCCCTCTCCGGTAAGTTTCGCCTCCAGCCCAACGGAGAGGGGGAGCGAAACCGCTGTGGCTTCGCCACGCTAGAATACCGCCCTCCGCGTCTCTGCTGCGCGGTAGAATGATAAAAGGAAAAAAAATTAGAATGGCCCGAGGAAGTTGGATTTCTAGGATAAAAAATAAGATTCTTAGGATCAACTTCAACCATATCTCCCTATCTTCTTCCTCCTCGTTACTCTTCTGTGTGGACTAATCAGCTGCGAGCCAGCCCACCTCGGTGATCCTCTGTGCCTACCTCAGTGGAACCTCCGTGGTAACCCTTCAGCTGCGTAGCAGCCACCCTCAAAACCCCTCCGGGTGCACATCATCCCACTTAGAAGCCGACTGATAGGCCGCCGCTACGTTCACCATTTCCTGCTCCCCAAATAGTTTACCGGTGAAAGTGATGCTGGTGGGTGTCCCCTCCGCGTTCATGCCGCTGGGAACGGAGATACAGGGTTGCCCCGTCAGGTTGGTGATCAGCAGGCTATTTGAGTGCCAACTGGGATTGACGTATACATCGATGTTGTTGTCTTCGAAGACTTTGTCCATATCATGCATCAGCTGTCGGCGCAGGCGATTAGCCTGTACGTAAGCAACAGCGGGAACGAAGTGGGCCGTGCGGAAGGCATTGGGCCAGGCGTTGCGGACCTGCCGCGTCAGCTCATCATCCTTATTGCTGCGGGTGAGGGATTCGAAGGCAGCAGCGGCCTCGACGTTAAGCACAAATCGAATGTCCGGCTCTTCGGGTAGTTCGATCGGGACAAGCTCATAGCCCAGTCCGCGAAGGGTTTCCAGGGCGACCGAGTCCTGATCGTGGAAGGCATAGTCGCGGTCCATCCGAGATTTGTAGTAGCCGATGCGAGTACCTGGCTTAACGTTGCCGGCCGGCCATTCATACTGAAAGCCCGCCTGGATGGCGTGCGCGTCGCGGGGATCGTAGTTAGCGATGGAGGAGAGCACCAGCCCGGCGTCAGCGGCGGAGCGGGTGATGGGGCCGATCTTATCCATCGTCCAACTCAGGGCCATGGCGCCGTGACGGGAGACGCGGCCGAAGGTGGGCCGCAGGCCCGTCGTGCCACAAACCGTGCTGGGCGAGACGATGCTCCCCAGCGTTTCAGTCCCGATGGCGAAGGGGACCAGCCCAGCCGCTACCGCGCTGGCGGAGCCGGCGGAGGAGCCGCTGCTACCGGATTCCGGATTCCAGGGGTTGCGCGTTTTTTCGCCGTACCAGACGTCGCCCCAGGCCAGAGCGCCCATGCTGAGTTTGGCGACGAGGACGGCGCCCGCTGCGTCGAGTTGCTCGATGACGGAGGCATCGATGTCGATCGTCTGGTTCTCGTAGGGCTTTGCGCCCCAGGTGGTTTTATAGCCCTTGGCGGCGAGCAGGTCTTTCGCGCCGTAAGGGATGCCGTGTAACGGGCCGCGGTACTTACCGGCGGCGAGTTCCGCGTCGAGCATATCGGCTTGCTTCAAGGCGCGTTCTTCGGTCAGGGTGATGACGCAGTGGAGGGTGGGGTCATGCTCTTTGAGGCGTTTGAGGAACAACTCTGTGAGCTGGCGACAGCTGATTTTTCGCTGCTTGATCACGGAGCCCAGTTGCTTGACCGTCAGCCAGTGCACGGAGTTTTCGGCTTGGCGAACCCGCAATATATCCGGCGCGGACGCAGGTCCAGACACGGTTGGATCAGCAGGGAGTTGCTCCGCCCGCAGCACGGGGCTAAACACGAGCGCTGGGGACAGCTCGTTGGGGATCTCGGCCTGGCCGAGTTCGATCATCGTTTTACGCTGGTCCTCGAGGCCGGGCAATGCCTGGTCGATCTCCTCGTCGTCGAGGAAGTCGATGCCCAGCACCTCCGCCGCCGTGGCTACCTGTGCCCGGGTGAGGGCCTCGTTGAGGGTCATGCCGGTAGCGATGAGGAGGAGGGCGGCGAGGGTAGTGAGTAATCGTTTACGGGTTTTCATATTACAGGCTTTGTAGCATTTTCTCATCGAGTGTATCTTATTACTGGCGCAGCCGGAATAAGTTCATCCGATGTGTAAAATGCGGTGCTAAATGAGCGAAGTAGGTGCCACAAAATACACATTGGATGTAGGGTGATATCGCTTTTATCCTTTTCATGGTATTTACGTTTGATTTTTTTAATTTTGTTAATCTCATGAATACCATTTTACGCCCTTAAATATTAACACTCTCCCTATTATGTTTCGTTCTTCCCTGTTTTTTATCAGCCTCTTCGTCGGCCTACCTCTATTTGCTCAGCATACGGTCAGTAAAGACGTTGTTGTCAGCGTGAGTAAGTCCGTACGCGATCAGGAGACTACCCTTACCTACAGTGCCAATAACAGCACCTCTGGCAAAATGACGGTAGTTCTATCCATCGAGGGCCGGAGTTTTGAAAGGGCTGATGGGTCCATTCCTGCCGTAAAGGAACTCCTCCCCGGCACTAACCGGATAATCAGCCTCAGCAATGTTTCTGCCTACCCTGCCTATACCTACATGTGGGTAGCGGGTTGCGTAGATGTTGAGCATGAAGACCTCACTTACCTTTTGCCCCTCGCCCCGGGCAAGACCACCTGGATGGATACACTGAAGAGTATTGGTGAGGTTTTTCTTGGCAAGGAAAAGTCTCTCGACTTTATATCCTTCTCTTTCAAAGCATCCCCGGGGGATAAAATCTACGCTTCCCGCCGTGGGACCATCATTGAAATGGAAGACAAATACGAAGCTCCTACCGGAGAGGGGATCAGCTACCAGAGAAAAAACAACTACGTGGTGATCGAGCACGAAGATTGCACCCGTGGTCGGTACGAACTGTTTGCTAAAGATGGTATTACGGCTGGATTCGGTAAAACAGTGGAAGCCGGAGATGTACTCGGCACCGTTGTTGATGGAAGCGCGTTCACGAATGGAACTCACCTTAGATTCAGCGTCTACTACACAGATCTAAGCCGCAAGCAACTCATTGAAAAGCAACGGGACCAGGGGAGAACCTACCAACGCCAGTACGTACCGGTTGTTTTCAATGGAGCCGAGCAACCCGGAGAAGTGACGAGCAGGCATCCTGAAGAGGTTATCTTTCAGGAGATGCGGAAAAAGGAGATTAAGAAGTGGAAGAAAGCGCACGGAGGCTAAGCTACATTGCTCTTATAACCTCCCCCCATCTTGGGGGCTGGCGCGGAGCGCCAGTTGGGGGCTCATTGCACCCGCGTCCGCGCCCCCATCAGCTTCCGCCCCCACACCAGCACCTGCCCGCCGTAGACGCACAGCCAGAGCAGCAAAATCGTAAAGCTCAGGGCTTGCGCGCCCGCGTACCAGGCCTGCCCGCGCAGGTCGGCCCAATGGTATTTGTAGGCCAGAAAGTCCGCCCCGGAGAGAATAGCGTAAGCCAGAATAAAAAGTAGACAGCCCTTCAATAGCTTACGGATATACCACAGCAGACGCGGCAAGCTACGCCGCTTCAATTGCCGTCGCCGTCGCCGTAAATACAGCACACAGAACAGTACGTAAAGCGGCCAACCCGCCAAAAACAGGGCTTGCTCCAAGCCTCCGTAAAAGGGATTATAGAAGTAGCGTCCCGTCTCGTGCCGGTATTCCGGGAATAGCCAGACGACCAGAAAATAGAGCGTTTGCCCAATCGACAAACCAAAGTGTTTCAGGTCAGACCACCGAAATATATACTGCGGATAGAAGCTGATCTTCACGTGAAAAAAAAGTAGGACCGGCAGCCACAAACTGAAATAAATGGGCCAGAATCGCATGTGCGGATGTGCTTCCAGGCTCCCCGTAAAGTCCCATAAAAAATGCAATTGGGTTAAGCCCCCCATAATCAGCAGCATCCCATAAATTACGTTTGCTCGACGGTCTCCTGACCGCTTCCGAAAGAACAACCCGCCAATCAGTAGCGCTGCGCCAATGGCAGCCAACATGATGAGTTTGGGGAGGAGGAGAGGCATGGCGACAAAGCTAGGGTAGAAAATTTCGCAAAGCGAATTTTCTTTAGACGCCTTCGGCTTTTATACGTCACTCCGCTTTCAGTGCCATCCAGTAGACTCTCGGTTTATCTAAAAAGCGCAGCGTCTAAAAACCAGGAGCCCTACCTAAAGTAGCACTGAAATACGCTTTGTGCACTTTGTGTCTTTGTGTACCTATGTGTCCGCAAAAGGAAAGGCCGAAGGCCTACCTGACAGAAAGATTTGGCCTGAAAGCACAAAACGAGCCCAAAAAAAAGTGCCCGTACGCTAGCACGGACACTTCTGGTCAATAAGGGGATAACTTTAAATTACTTACTGGCAACTTCCAGTTTGCCCTGCTTAAGGTCTTTGTAAAAACCTTTCAGGTACTTGGTAATTTCCTTTTTGCTATCAGCACTAAGGCCATCAAAGGAGGCCACCTGGTTTAAAAGGGTGTCTTTCAGGGAGGTAAACGTTTCAGTGGTTTCGGTGAAGTCGGGAGCGGTGTCATATTCCCAGATCAGGCTGCGGTCAGTAGTTTGGTTTTCGCCCAGGTGGCTGAAGCCAGTAGCATAGGTGGCGTTTACGATGCCGCTAAAGTCAAAATCATAAGGAATGGCGGTGTAAGTACCATTGGTGTTCTGCATCAGCTTCATGTTGCGAACCATCCGGTTGGAGTAATCGCTGTTACCGATCATGTACTGGAAAAGGGCCAGCTCTTCAGCGTTTTCGATTTTGTCGGCGCCGAGTGCGTAACATTCTTTACAACTCTTGGTGTCCATACGGCCTTTCAGTTCGTCGGTATCTTCAATCAGGATACCGTAGCTGGTGGTCGTGCTACCGTTTACGGTATTAACGTAGGTGATAGTAAGCAGCTGCGTGCGGAAGCTAGCTTCAGGGTTGATGGTGTTGTATAGCTCGTAAGCCAACTGTTCGCGGAGGATTGCATCCTGTCCGCTTTCGCCTTCAGTGCAGTGAGTAACCAGTTTGAAGTCGTTATGAGTGTTAAGGCCGGCATTACGGAGGCCCTCTTTAGCAAACTTCAGCTTCAGGGGAGGCATCGTGCAGGTACGGCGACGGAACTTACCGCGAACGGCTACTTCCAGGTCCAGGGTCTCACCGTTGGCGATAACGCTGGCAGGAAGGAAACCTTCTTTCTTACGGTATACTTCAAGGCTATCGAAGTTAACATGAAGTTCAATTTCAGTAGCGAAATCGTTATTCCATGCGTCGAAGAGGCTGTTACCAGCCTTAGCCTCGCCGCTACCGTTTCCGGCAAACACAGCGCAGCTAAGCAAGAGGCTGTAAACGATGGTAAGGATAAAGCGGGTCATGATTGGGTAATTATATGGGTCTGTATTAAGAGACTCTGTTTTTGTTAAATGGTTGCACGCTGTTAATGAAGTTGTTATGCTTCCCGTGCTTGATGATACAAATATGGGGGCAGATGCCACCGCCGGCAAATTTGTTCGTTCGCTCCTTGTTTTTGATCGACGAACGAAGGAAAAAGTCGATAAACGGCCGTTACTTTCGGCTAAAGTGTTCGTCTCAGGGTGCTTTTCGTTCTTCATGGCGCTGACGCAGGTGCGAGGTTGGGTGTAGGGCAATGTTGCTTGACTAGAGTAGTACTAAGACCGTGCCAGCCGTAATTATTACTGACTATCAGCGCTTTATGGTTTATTTAAGTTTATACCTGTTCATTTTCGAACGCCGGGTGTACGATATTTTGCTGCTCCTTAGACGGAATTGGGGTCTTTGACGCTACCCAAAAGGGCGATTTTTCCTCACTGTAGGGTACTTTACGGCTACTTAGTCCTTTGAAATTCTCCTAAAAGTCTAGATTTCTACCGCCAACTAAGGTGAATTAAGAGCTAGCCAAGCGATAATCTCACCCTTCGGTGCGCACCTCGGCTCCGTTTCACTGCGCTCGGGGCATTCATCGAATTTAGCTCCTGATTCACATTGCTAATCTACCACACCAAATATGCTCACCGGCCTTCCCCTCCTTCTTGCTATTGCTGCTGCCGTCCTCTTCCTCATCCTGAGTAGTAGTTGGCTGAAGTGGCACCCCTTTTTCGGCTTGTTGCTGGCGGCCACGGGGCTTGGGCTCGTCATTGGTCTGGATTTACCAAAAGTGATCACCCTACTAAAAGACGGATTCGGGGGGCTCATCGGCTCCGTTGGCCTGTTGATTGTTCTGGGCAGTATCATTGGGGTGGCGCTGGAGCGTTCGGGAGCTGCACGACAGATTGCCGATTTGCTCATCGGCGGCGGTGGCAACATCGGCCTCCGCCTCGTCGTGTTAGGCGCAGTAATCTCAATTCCTGTTTTCTGCGACAGCGGGTTCATCATTCTGGCGGGTCTGCTGCCCGCCCTCGCGCTACGGGCCGGTGGCAAGGTAGCTCCGCTGGCGCTCAGTTTAGCGGGCGGTTTATACCTCACGCACACGCTCATCCCGCCAACCCCGGGTCCACTGGCCGCTGCGGCCAATCTCGGTGCGGATGAATTTATTGGCACCATCATGTTACTCGGAGCGATCGTCAGTCTACCGGTCATCTTCGTTACCTGGAAGGCAGCGGGCTGGTTCGGGGATAAAATCAAAGCCCTCCCACCTACTTCTCCGGAAGAGAATAATACCGTCTTGCCGTCTCTTCTTAAGAGTTTACTACCCCTCCTCCTCCCCATTGTATTGATCGCTCTCGGCTCTATCTTAAAGCTGGCTACCGACGAGCAGGGAGTCGTGACCTATATACTATGGTTGTGCGACCCGACGGTAGCATTGGCCCTCGGCTGCATTCCGGCTTTATTGCTCCCCTCCGTCGTCAGCAAAACGGATTGGATCGGAGACGGGCTCGGGCTCGCCGGTCCTATTCTTATCATAACCGGCCTGGGCGGCGCCTTCGGCGCCGTGCTAAAGGCCTCCTCGCTGGCCAGCGATGTCGCCAACTGGGTAGGTAACGAACCGCTCTCCGGCACTACCCTACTCTGTCTTGGCTGGGCCGTGGCGGCTTTGATGAAGTCTGCCCAGGGTAGCAGCACCGGTGCATTAGTAATCAGCTCTGGCATCATCGCGCCACTGCTTCCGCTGGCGGGTTTTGAATCCGCCAGCGACCTGGCCTTGATGACGCTCGCCATTGGTGGCGGTGCCATGACGGTCAGCCACGCCAACGATTCTTACTTCTGGGTGGTGACCCGCTTTTCGGGTATCGAGGTAGCGGATGCTTACCGGAGTTATACGCCATTGACAGCAGTGATGGGAATTACTGTGCTGGCCACTGTGTTGGTTATTTCGGTGATAGTGTAGGGTGTTCTGGAGCATTAAGGCTACAGAATCTGCCCCAGGCTACATCCTGCTGTATCTTTAGAGCATATCCTTAATGTGATACCCAGTTACAGTTACCCATACCATCACTATGAAAGACACCTTAATTCTCACCTTCTTTTGCCTTCTCCTAATCTGCGGCTGTAGCGAGAAAATCACTTCGCCACCAGACACAGATGTACCAACTACCCCCACGTCGCCGCCCGCAGTGGAAAAAGCGGCCACGGGGACTCCTCTCTTTATCGGGTATACAGAACGGGCTACTATGGAGGGTAGTTCCGTAACCAATAAGATCGTAAAAATGAGTTCCCTGCAAGAATTCACTACTGCTTTTGGCGGGGCTGCTCCCCAGGGTTCACCCCAGCCTCATTACTTACACCCAAGTGTGGTCGAGTTCTATGCTCACGGTGGAAAGACCTGTTATGTACGCTCCGTTGGGGGTTACTCCTCCCCGATTCAACGAGACGCTCTAATGGAGGCCGTAGGAACCATCGAACGAAGAGCACCTGAATCGGATATGATCCTGATCCCTGACGCCCTGGCCCTTGCGGCAGAAGACTGCTACGACGTCTATCGTTACGTACTCAATCATTGTAGCCAGGTGAAATCCTGTGTAGGAATCTTTGACATTCACGGAGGGGGTCAGGCTGGAGCCAACCAGACAGCGGCCATCGCCAATTTCAGAAGTAATATCGGAGAAGATCATCTACGCTTCGGCATCGCCTATTACCCCTGGGCAAAGACGGAAACCGGAAGCCTGCCCGTGGCAGGCATCATGGCGGGAATCATCGCGGAGACTGATCGCACCAGAGGGATTTGGACCACACCCGCTAATAAACCTTTGCGCAGTGGTCTCTTGCCAACGATTACCATTAGCTCTGAAGAGCAGCAAGACCTGAACGTGGATGCCGTTGGCGGTAAATCCATTAATGCCATCCGGACGTTCACCGGCCAGGGGACGCTCGTTTGGGGTGGTCGTACGCTAGCCGGTAACAGCCTGGACTGGCGGTATATCTCGACCGTGAGAACCTCGCTTATGATCGAAAACGAGCTCGCCCTACAATTGAAAGCCTACGTATTTGAACCGAATACGGCAAATACCTGGGCGACCATAAGGTCTGAGGCAGAAAACTACCTGACAGACCTCTGGAGATCGGGCGCGCTTCAGGGGGTCACCCCCGACCAGGCTTTTAGCGTCAGGATTGGCTTAGGACAAACTATGACCTCTTCGGATATTCTTGAGGGTATGCTTCTCCTGGAAGTAAATGTTGCCCTGAACCGACCAGCAGAATTCTTCACTTTTTCTTTACCGCAACAGATGCAGAAATCAAAATGATTACCGGGGTTTCTTAGCGCCACCGCTTCTAGTGGTCTGTCAAACCTAAATATGGTAGTAGCCTGCGGCATCTTTTTGCGCCTGACGGCGTTGCTCAAATCCTCATTTAGCTAGGGCTAAACTTGGGTTTGAGCGCCTTGTCAGGCCCAAAAACCTACCAGCACTCTACCACCAATTTAAGTGTTGACAAACCACTAGCCAATTCGGTAAGCTTTAACCAATTCTATAAACCGTATCCAGTAACTACTTCCCAGGGGGAGAGTGCCAGGCGATGATACTTGATTAGAAAATATGGGTGGTGAACATCGTAGAGCCCAGCAGGTGCTTCGCCATTGTAGAGTAAGTACAGTTTTATGATTAATCCTCCCCTGTTTTTGTCACCCAAACAGTTTCCTTGACAATTTAACATTACTTTTAGTTTGCTTCCCTCTATTTTGGCATCCGTAATCTATCAACCCCAATTATCAGGTACTTTCTCTTTCTCCTACTCATCTCCTTTACGGGAGGTGATATGCTCTCAGGACAAACCCCAAAACGTATAAAAACGGACAGCTTACTAAAGCTGCTCGAGGTAAATAATGCCCTAAACGAAACACGGGTTGACCGCCTTAATGAATTAGGGTACGAGTATTGGATCGTTGACCCTGGCCAGTCCATTAAGTACGGTAATCAAGCCCTCGAGATTGCCAAAGTTCTTCCTTACGAATCTGGTATTGCCTATGCTAACCGAATCATTGGAGTAGCTCACTGGGCACAAGGGAACCTGGACCTCGCTTTCCGTTTTTTGATCGCCGCTCGCAGAGGCTACCAACAATTAGGAGATTCGCTCAGTGTTGCGAACAGTAGCCTGAACCTGGGGATGGCTTATGCGGACCAACGAAATTATGATCTGGCTGCGCAAAATTACGAGGAGGCATTAAGTGTCTTCCGCCAGAAGGGGAAAGATTCCCGCATTGCTACTACCTATTCAAAAATTGCCGACCTGCTAATTTTGCAAAAAAAGCACGCCCCTGCTTTTGATTACCTAAATCAAGCCCTTGTTATTCATCGGCAGACAGGTTTCCTTTACGGCGTTGCTGAAGCAAACCAAAAGCTTGGTCAGCTTTCCTCAGCCCAGAAGGAGTGGGATGATGCCATTTCCTATTTCCTCCTGGCTGCAGACGCCGGAAAACAACGTAACGATCAGGTTGGGCTGGCGGCAAATTATCTCGGCATCGGAAAGGCCTACTTTGCTAAGAAAGACCTGAAGCTAGCCAACAACTACCTGAACCGCGCGCGACAGCTTGCCGAAAAATTCGGCCTTCAGGCGATCCGGAGGGATGTCTATCTGGCCTTTAAAGAATTAGAATCCCGACGGGGCAATTACCCGAAAGCATTGCAGTTTACAGACCTTTACCTCAACGTCAAAGATTCTTTATTTAACCGTGAAAAGTCTAATCTGATCGCTAATATGGAGGCGCGCAGAGTATACGAAGCACAAGAAGAAGAACTCGTTCTCGCTCAGAAGAACCTCGACATTATGGTGCAACAGGATAAGGTCAGCACCCTCACTAAATGGTTGCTCATCCTTAGCCTGTTAACCGCCATTACCATTGCCTACGCGATGCTGTCTCGTAAGAACAAAGTCATTGCCAGCAAAGGAGTCGATCTTCAGAAAGCCAACCTTCGGGGAGACAATTTAGAAACAGCGCTTAAGAGCAAAGAACAGGAATTGACCTCCTACACCCTAAATTTCGTACATAAAAACGAAGGCATTTCAGAGCTAAAGCAGCTTATCCAAAATCTCAGTAAGCGAGTCGATACGCAACACCGTACAGAACTTAAAGCCATCGTTAGAAAACTAGACAGATTACTGCGAGTAGATGAAGATTGGGCTGATTTCCGACGCCATTTCGAAAGTGTTCACCCAGACCTAATCAACCGGCTGGGAGAAGACTATCCAGGGCTAACCAGTAATGAATTCCGCCTCATCGCCCTGATCAGGCTAAACCTTTCAACGAAGGAAATAAGCTCCGTGCTCGGAATTTCTCCTGACAGTGTAAAAACCGCTCGCTACCGGCTGAGAAAAAAGCTCAACCTCGACACACAGAAAAACCTGTTCGACTTTTTGCGGCAATATTAATGGCCAGGGTCCGCTATGATTTCTACTTGAGTAGGAACCAATATTGAAAGCTCTGGACCCGTAATTCCGGTTACGCAACTTTCTAATGCCCAGGCTTCAGTTCACCCCAAAACCGGCGTGGTAGCGCCAGGTACCTCCGCTTCGTTCAGCAGAACAACAAAGGATAGTTCCAGGCTTTAAAAACAGTTCCGTCTACCCTTGACGACCGCTCTTCGACCTTAAAGAGCTCCTGAAATCAGATAAATCACGGTGCTTTCCAATTTTGGGAAACACCCTTTCTGTGTTCACCCTTCGAACTCGCATAATAATCTGACAAACAGATAGATAACACCCGAAAGCATTTACTCTGTCTACCCAAAAAGTACGCGCTGTCTATCATAAGTCACCCCCGATTAAGGTGTATGTACACCTAACGTAACCACCTCTTTTTAGGACTCAGGACTTCAGCCCTCCACTTTTGCTAAAGGAGCTGGAGAGTTTAAATCATCCGGCCCACGGAAAACCTGTCTTAATCAAAAACCAATTTCATGAGAAAGCTACTGATAGCTAGTTTCCTTTTCTCCCTTTTACTATTCCCCCTTTCCTGCACCTATGACAAATTTGATGAGGTCGAAGAATGTGATAATAGTCTGATGGCTTCCCTGGCCGATCAAACGTCTTCTGCTTGTGGAATTGCTTCCGGTAGTATTACCGCAGCGGTCATTGGAGAGACTGCTGGCACTCCCGTCACCTTCAGCCTTAATGGTTCCAGCTTTCAGGATGACCCAGAGTTTACCGACCTGGCTGCTGGCACCTATTCGTTGACCGTTAAACAAGGCATTTGCACCTCAACGCTTGAGATTACACTGGAGAACGCCGAGGGCCTCAAAGCTGCTGCCGAAGCGACCCCTTCTAACTGTGGTACAGCTTCCGGATCCATTGCCGTAACAACAACGGACGCTAGCGGAGCGGTAAGCTTTTCCCTTAATGGAGGTACAGCGCAAACCTCCGCCACCTTTACCGGCCTCGCACCGGGCAATTATCAGATAGATGTCGTAGACGAAATTGGCTGCCAGGTGAATCTGGAGGTAGCCATTCTATCCACCGTTGCTTTTGCTGAAATAGAAGCCATTGTCACTTCGTCTTGCGCCATTAGTGGCTGCCACGCAGGAAACGTATCTCCGGATTTCCGGGTAAGAGAGAATATCCTCAGTAGGTCTGGCCGTATTGGTGTCCGCACGGGCAACAACTCTATGCCACCGCCCAGTAGCGGCAACTCGCTTTCGCAGTCAAACATCGACGCTATTGCCTGCTGGATCACAGACGGTGCCCCGGAATAACCCGTCTCAGCCCTAACCACCAGTCTTCAATACTACCACCATGTCAAAATTATTAAAATTTGGCCTACCACTACTCGTAGTGGGCGGGCTGCTTGCCTTCAAATTGGCGCAGCCTAAAGGCCCGCTGGACATCCATAGTGCGCCCACTGAGGTCACCATAAACGCCGGGAGCCTCTACCAAGCTTTCGAGGCCGACGAAATGGCCGCCAACCGTAAATACGCAGGTAAAGTAATCGAGGTGAGCGGTGCCTTAAGCTCCATTAGTCAGGACGACAACGGACACTATGTTATGAGCCTATCTGCCGACAGTCCCTTGGGCCAAATCACCTGCAACCTGGCTCCAAAGGAGCCTAATCCTACAACGACCTCTGCCATCGGCCAATCCGTCATCATCAAAGGCGTATGCACCGGATATCTCTTCGATGTCGTGTTGGACAACGCTACCCTCCTTTCAAAATAATCCCTTTAAAAAACTAAGTACCATGAAGTTTCCAATCTTATTTTCCATCCTCTTCCTGTCCGTTTCGATGGCAGCACAAAGCCCGCTCATCACGAAAGATGGCACTACGACCTTCTTTTCTCACTCTCCGATTGAGGACATCGAAGCCATCAACGATAAAACGACGGCAGCAATCAACTTTGTCAAAGGCGACGTAGTCGTAAAAATGCTCATCAAGCATTTCACCTTCGAGAATGCCCTGATGCAAGAGCACTTCAACGAAAATTACATGGAGTCGGAGAAATTCCCAGCGGCTATTTTCAAGGGTAAGCTTGTTTCTGACAATGCCATTGACCTAAGCCAGGACGGCAGCTACGAGGTGACGCTTGATGGGCAATTAACGATTCGAGGCATCAGTACTCCGCTAGAAGCCCCAGCCACCATTACGGTCTCCGGAGATCAGGTTAGTGCCACAACGGTCTTCATTGCCCGCCCGGCAGAATACGACATCAAAATCCCGGCAGTCGTCATCAAAAACATCGCCGAAGAGATTAAGGTATCGACCTCTTTGACTTTCACTATCGCCAAGAAATAAGCTGTCCATGAAAATCAATTTCCTCCTTACACTGCTTCTTACTATCCTCTCCTTTGCACCTGCGACCGCGCAAGAAGAAGACCTGCTTTCTCTGCTGGAGGAAGCGACCCCGGAAGAAGCATCGCTTACCCCCTCGTCTTTCAAAGGAAGCCGGCTGATTAATGGCCACACCATTATGACTCGTCGTAAAGGCAGCCTGGAATTCCTGATTGCTCACCGGTTCGGGCGACTAAATTCCGGCGCCTACGAACTATTTGGACTCGACAATGCGAATGTCCGATTCGGCATCGATTATGGCCTGACGGACCGGCTTACCGCCGGCTTCGGACGCAACTCCTTCGAAAAGACTTTCGACGGATTTGCGAAGTATGCTCTTCTGCAACAACAGACCGGCGTGAAGAATATTCCTTTATCCGTGACCGCCTTTGCTAGTGCCGCCATTAAATCGCTCCGCCCCATCGACCCCAATACTGAAATCGCTTTCTCCGAACGCTTGTCTTATACGTATCAGCTGCTCATTGCCCGCAAGGTAAATAGTAAACTATCCCTGCAGGTGATGCCAACGCTGATACACTTTAACACCGTAAGCAGTGCACGGGAGAACGACTTGATCGCCCTGGGTCTGGGGGGGAGAATGTTGCTAACGAAGCGCCTGTCCATCAATGCCGAGTATTACTACCGGACAAGTGAACGAGAGCTGGACACCTACGATGCCATTGCCATCGGCATTGATCTGGAGACCGGCGGCCACGTCTTTCAGCTGCAGTTTACCAATAGCCGCTCGATGAATGAGAAGGGCTTCATCCGGGAAACGACCGGCGATTTCTTCAATGGTGACATTCATTTTGGCTTCAATATCACCAGAACATTTTAGCCTTTTTATCTCTGTTTAATCCTCTGGCTGGCTGTCTACAGTTTTCTCTCATAATCACAACAGAATTGACTGGTTTTTTTCACCCGATGGATCACCATCGGGATAGAAAAACTATGTCTCCAGCTATCCTACAATTATGAACAAATCGTTTTTTTTATTGCTCCTTTGCTTTGGTGGAGGGCTATTGCCCTTGTCTTTTTTACGTGGAGCGAACGCCTGCTCAGAAGAAACTTTTTGCCCGGAAGAAACAATGCTGTCAATGGACGAAGCGCCCGTCGCCCGCTGCGTCGACAACCTTACCGTTGAGTTGGACGAAGATGGCAACGCAGATTTCAGTTCGACCGACCTAAACGCGGGCTCCAGTGATGACAACACACCGTTGGAAGCGCTGCTGTTCAGCTTTGACCCCGCAAAAGACTCGCTTGATTGTCGCAACGTCGGCACTCAGGCCGTCAGTCTTATCGTGACCGACAACGTTGGGCAGGCTGACACCTGCTTCACCCAGGTGACCGTAGAAGACAACATCGCGCCCGAAGCCATCTGCCAAAACACCGTTTTCGAACTGCGGAGTAACCGCCGTTATGTCCTTGTCTTAGACGATATTCTGAACAGTATCCTTACGGAATATACCGACAACTGCGGGGAGCTGAACACTGCCGCTGTCGTCATTTCTGGCGGCACCAACTTTTCTTGTGGAGCCATTGAAGAAGTAGCTAAAAGCTTTACCTTCGAAAACGACAACGGGGAAGAAAGCGAGTGTGACGTCACCCTTGCGATCACCGACCCGCTGGGCGTCTGCGGCGAAGCCCCCGTACCCATCTGCCAGCCCTTCACCGTCACCGATGCCACGGAACCCACCGTAACCCTCAACGCCAACGTCTTCGACGACGGCTCTACGGACGACCGCAGCGTTTACGCCCTCGTTTACTCCGACGAAACCGACCGGCAGGAGAATACCACCTTTGATTGTAGCACGACCGGCATAAACCAGGGGCAGACCTTCACGGCCGGGCAGACCGGCGTGATCCAGTCGATCAAAGTACGGGCGGGTGCTGCCTCCAACAACCGGCTGCTTATTCGGGATTCTTTCTCCCCGGGAGATACCGTATCCTTTGGAGGGTATACGCAGAACGTAGACCTGTTCTTCGGTGAGCACAGCGACCGGGCCAACCTGACGGTCATGACCCTGGACGTTCCTTTCCCCGTAGAGGCGGGCCAGAAATACTTTTTTGAGCTACAGGGAGAGACGACGCTGAGTCGTTCCTGCCCCG
>CALIGP010000131.1 GCA_938021455.1 uncultured Lewinella sp.
TCTGTAATAGTTCATATCGAGCCTCTGACCATTTTTGATGTGTTGCCGTTTTATTAGCTGTAGAAGCAGTCATAAGTCGCATAAGTGGAAGAAAAATAATTACTTAACATAATATAAATTATGAGCAAAACTTATTTCTAATTCCTGTACCTTGACGATATAAGATAGATATTCAAACACCTCCCTAATGAAAAAATTCGTAAAAGCGGTACTCCTTGTTATTGTTTGTCTAAGTGCCGTTGCACAGTGGCTTAGCCTGTGTGACTTCTTCAACTTATCAGAAAAAGAACACGCAATGGTTAGTATGCCATGCTTTATCGGCTTCTTAGCCTACATGGGTATTCAATATTTTGAAAACAGACAGAAGATAGAGGCAGAGTAGATTTAAGCCTATTCCCCTACCCTACAACGATACAGGCAGAATATTCTATGAAATCCTACTTAACATAACATTTGAGCCGAGGTAAACTTCTCCTCCTCTCAACCCAACGGATGTGACTGCGCGACTCCTATTGTATCAGGGCGCGGCCGCAGGTGCAGTGAAAGTCTTCCAATCTGAGTTCAAATCCGCTAAGCCAGGGATTCATCCATTATCGCTTGTACGACTTCTGGATTCAACAGTGTACTAATATCGCCCAGATTGGATGTATCCTTACCGGCAATTTTCCGTAAAATTCGGCGCATGATCTTCCCGCTACGCGTCTTTGGTAAGCCCGCCGTAAACTGAATTTTTTGCAGCTTAGCGATCGGCCCGATACGGTCCGTGATCAATTGATTGATTTCGTTTCGGAGGTTGTCCTGATCTCGACCTTCACCGGTTTCTTTGAGGGTGACATAGCCGTAAAGTGCGTTGCCCTTAATGTCGTGTGGATACCCGACGATCGCGCTTTCGGCAACGGCTGGATGCTCATTAATGGCGTCTTCGATGGGGGCTGTTCCAAGATTGTGGCCGCTAACAATAATTACATCGTCTACCCTACCCGTAATGCGGTAGTACCCTACCGCGTCACGCAGGGCACCGTCGCCCGTGAAGTAGGTTCCTGGGTAGGCGGAAAAATAGGTGTCCCGATACCGCTCATGATTACCATAGATGGTTCGAGCGATGGAAGGCCAGGGAAACTTAATGGCTAGCCGGCCCTCTACTCCATTGCCTTTGATCTCCTTACCGTTCTCATCCATGAGTACGGGCTGAATGCCGGGCATCGGTAGTGTGGCAAAGGTTGGGATGGTCGGTGTAGAATATGGTATCGGGCTAATCATGATGCCGCCCGTTTCCGTCTGCCACCAGGTGTCGATGATGGGACTGTTCTTTTTGCCGACGTTCTCGTTGTACCAATGCCAGGCTTCTTCGTTGATCGGCTCACCAACGGTACCCAATACTTTCAGGCTACTCAGGTCGTGCTTATTGACAAAGTCGAGGTTCTCTTTCGCCAGCGCCCGGATAGCCGTCGGGGCAGTATAAAACTGGGTGACTTTATGCTTTTCGACGATTTCCCAAAAACGACCGTAATCCGGATAAGACGGTACGCCCTCAAACATCACCGTCGTCGCGCCGTTGGCCAGCGGACCGTAAACGATATAGCTATGGCCGGTGATCCAGCCGATGTCAGCGGTACACCAATAGACGTCATTTTCGCGGTACTGAAAGGCATTTTTGAAGGTGTAAGCCGTATAGACCATGTATCCTCCGGTGGTGTGAACCATACCTTTGGGCTTGCCCGTAGAGCCAGAAGTATAGAGCACAAAAAGTGGGTCTTCAGCGTCCACAATGGTAGCGTCCCGTTGCGCGTCAGCTGCGTCAAGCAGGGGTTGTAACCATTTGTCGCGACCGCCTTGCATGGTGACTTGCCCGCCCGTTCGTTTAACAACCAGGGAGGTTTCCACGCCCGGGCATTCCTCCAGTGCTTTATCAACGATGGCTTTAAGGTCAATCGTTTTACTGCCTCGGTAAGAACCATCGGAGCAGATGACCAATTTACAGTCACAGTCGTTTATGCGAGTCGCCAGAGCAGTGGCACTAAAGCCCGCGAAGACAACAGAATGAACCGCTCCTAATCGGGCGCAGGCAAGTAGTGAGACCGCTAACTCGGGTATCATCGGAAGGTATATGCAGACGCGGTCGCCCTTCCCTACGCCTTGCTCCGCTAATACGTTCGCGAACCGACAAACCCGCTCGTAGAGCTGACGGTAAGTTATGTGCTGGGTAGCCTCTGCGGGGTCATTGGGCTCGAAAAGAATGGCGGTCTTATCAGCACGGGTGGCGAGGTGACGGTCAATACAATTCTCGGTGATGTTAAGTTGAGCTCCTTCATACCACTTAACCTCCGGTTTACTGAAATCCCAGCTCAGGACTTTATCCCATCTCTTGCGCCAGAGAAAATGCTCTTCAGCGATTTCTTCCCAGAAGTTTTCGGGGTTGCGGACGGAGCGGCGGTAGACTTGCCAGTACTCTTCGAGGTGTTTGATGTGGTAGTTAGACATGATCGAGTTTATGAATTGCTAAGTTAAATATGGGCTCCTTCCAGGCAAAAGGTTTGCAGATTGCTGTGCGGGACAAGTTATGATTTTCACCGTCTGATCCGTAACACAATAACATTTATTCCTTGAACTATTCTTTCGTGTTTATCAAGAGATGCAGGGTCAAGCCGCCGGAGACGTCTCCCCTCTCCTCCGGAAAGGGGCCGGGGGAAAGGTTTTCTTAGTGGATCGTGCATCTCGTCATAAACACTATTCTTTCAAGTGCGCTGACGAGCGCTACAGGCGTTTTCCTAACCAAGTAAAGGCAACGGAACGTACGTGGGCTTTGATTTAATGCCCCGTAGCCTCCCCCGCCCCGCTGGGAATTCGGATATTCTCCACAATGTTCTGTACCTCCTGCGGCGGCGGCGACGTGAAGTGACAGACGACAAGGCTAACAACGAAATTGATCAGCATCGCAACCGTCCCGAATCCTTCTGGAGAGATGCCAAACCACCATTCATCACTGCTTGGGAGCGCAGCGTCAAACCATCCTAGCTTGTACTTGATCATGTATAGCAACATGGCTGTTATACCGACCACCATACCTGCGACCGCGCCCTCTTTATTCATGCGCTTGTAGAAGATGCCCAGAATAATGGCAGGGAAGAAGGAAGCCGCCGCCAGGCCAAAAGCCAGTGCGACTACTGCCGCTACGAAGCCAGGCGGGTTAATGCCGAAATAACCAGCTACGCAAACAGCAGCTACGGCGCTAAGGCGAGCAGCCATTAGCTCTCCCTTCTCACTAATATTGGGGTTTACGACCTTCTTGATCAGGTCATGAGATACGGAAGAAGAGATGACCAAAAGAAGACCGGCGGCGGTAGACAATGCAGCGGCAAGAGCGCCTGCAGCAACCAAAGCAATCACCCAACCAGGAAGGTTGGCGATCTCCGGATTGGCCAATACCATGATGTCGCGGTCTACGTAGAGTTCGTTGGGATTGGCAGGATTGATATTAGTGACTGCGCGGGCACCAAGAGCTGTACGCTTATCTCCATCGTAAGCTGGCTTGCCAATAAAGGCAGAGCCAGGTCCGTACTGCACGACGCCATCGTTATTCTTATCCGTCCAGGCGATGAGGCCGATATCTTCATAATTTTTGAGCCATTGGGGTTGTTCTGCGTAGGTTTTGTCCACTACGCTATCAATCATATTCGTTTTGGCAAATACCGCGATAGCAGGCGCGGTGGTGTACAGGATGGCGATGAGCAACAGGGCGTAGCCGGCGCTCTTGCGGGCATCCTTTACGCGCTTAACGGTAAAAAAGCGGACAATCACGTGCGGCAGGCCTGCCGTGCCGACCATCAGCGCCAGCGTGATGGCGAAGACGTCGATCATTGATTTAGAACCGTCCGTATAGGCATTGAAGCCAAGCTGAGTACTCAGCCCGTCCAACTTGTCGAGCAGGAAGGTTCCGGATCCATCATTCAGCGTGCTACCCATGCCGAGCTGAGGGATGGGATTACCCGTCATTTGCAGAGAGATGAAAATAGCCGGCACCATAAAAGCGAAGATCAACACGCAGTATTGTGCAACCTGCGTATAGGTGATGCCTTTCATACCACCGAGCACTGCGTAAAAAAGTACGATGACCATCCCGATAATAACCCCGGTATTAATGTCCACTTCCAAAAAGCGGGAAAAAACCAGCCCTACCCCACGCATTTGCCCGGCGACGTAGGTGAAAGACACCAGTAGGGCACAAAAAACGGCGACAAGGCGCGCCGTATTGGAGTAGTAGCGATCCCCAATAAAGTCGGGGACCGTGAATTTTCCGAATTTCCTCAGATAGGGAGCCAACAGCAGAGCGAGTAAAACATAGCCACCAGTCCACCCCATGAGATAGACCGAGCCATCGTAGCCCGAAAAAGCGATGATGCCGGCCATGGAAAGGAAAGAGGCTGCGCTCATCCAGTCAGCGGCCGTGGCCATCCCGTTGGCCAGTGGTGAAACTCCCCCACCGGCAACGTAAAATTCTTTGGTGGAGCCGGCGCGCGACCAAATCGCGATACCAATGTAGAGGCTGAAGGTCAGGCCAACTAATATGTATGTCCAGGTTTGAACGTCCATTACTATTTTTTGTGGGGTGTCTGTGGAGGGGAGTCCCAGTATTCAGACTGGGTTTTGAGGGCGCGAACGCAGGTGCAAGGATCATTAACAAAGCAATGCGACCACCCGATCAATCTTCGTCGTACCCATACTTTTTATCCAGCTTATTCATCAGCCGAACGTACACGAAAATGAGAACAACAAAAACATAGATCGATCCTTGTTGGGCAAACCAAAAGCCCAACTTAAAGCCGCCCAGACGAATATTGTCAAGTGACCCCTTGAACAGGATTCCCGCTCCGTAGGAAACGAGGAACCAGATGACCAGCAAGATCGTAAGGTAGCGGATGTTCTCCTTCCAGTACGCCGTGGCGTTACTGTCTTCGTTTATTGGCATGATTAGTGTGTGTGTTATGCATGATTCCAGATCGCTCATTCCCTGAATAATAAAGACGTTGCTAGCATCCATTGTTGAAGGAAATATAAGGTGGAAACTTCACATCTTCGTTCTGACCAGGCAGTAATTAAAACATACTACCTGTTTTCCAGATCAGACTTAATGCCAGGCTGGGTATGTAGGTCAAAAAATGCCCCCTCGCTCATTCCCCCGAAAGCCGCCCCACCCGATCCGGATAGT
>CALIGP010000132.1 GCA_938021455.1 uncultured Lewinella sp.
TGATAAAACCATACTTCTTTGACCTCTTCTTTATTTACTTTCATGCTAAATGTTTTTTTTAAATTATACCCTATAAATGTGTGACACTATTTATGTGGATAAATTTGACAGAGATGTTTTTCAATAGTCTCCTTTTAAAAATCGTTGGATGGTCTACATCACAGCCTGCCCCGATCCTTCGGGGGGACTATTTTTAAGAGGGAAATAACTTGTCCCGACGCTTTGATCGGGAGCGGAAAAAATCTTGTCAAAATGTCCAGATAAATAAGGTAACGTACTTATTAACAACAGTTAGACTTTACCTTAGCCAAAAGGTTTAATGAACAATTAAAATAAAGAAAAATAGGTAAAAATTAAAGGAAAGAAACGGCATACAACATTGTGTAAAACGGTAATAGCGGCTATGCTTCGCTATTGCGTTTACACGATTCCGCTTCCCAATCCACCCTACCATAAAGTTAGGTGTGTATCACGAGATGCAAGGATTAAGGCCCCTCGACTACCATTTCGCTGCGCGGCTGGCTTCGCCGGTCCACTCCCTTCGGTCGGTCGATGTACGCTCGGGGACCTCCCACCTTGAGACCATTCGGTCCCCGAGCGTAGTCGAATGGGTGTGGAGGGCGAAGCGATGCACTGAGCTTGCCGAAGTGTCGAGGGGTAAAATAGCTCAGCTGTGCATTTCGTGATACACACAAAGTTAGTAGAAGTGAAGCCTTAAATGATTTAATCATTAGCTTTGAGCAGTCTAGAAATCACAAAGTCGAAAAATGCAATTCCCGAAAATTTTCTCTTTCCTGATCCTTGCTCTGGCACTATCCCTAAGCAGTTGCTGGGACCAAGCGAAAAAAATTGCTGATAGTAGTCAGGCCAAAGAACCTGTTACTACCGCAACCAAGTATCCCAGCGATGTCCTCCCTTTTATGGACGAATGGAAAATCTTACTGGGTGACGGCACCAACGTCAAAGACCTTGTTGACTACGCGGACGTGAATTTCTTTTACGTGCAGCAGGAAGCAGGAACGGACTGGGTGGTGTATAAGACGCCCAACTCCGGGATAACTTCCCGTACGTCGAGTAATACCAGGTCAGAACTTGGGCAAAAGGAACATTGGGTGCCGGAGACGGGGGGTAAACTTACGGGTACGCTGAAAGTGATGCACGTGTCCACCAGCGGAGATGCCAGGGTTGCGGCTTCGTTTTCTGTGGTCGTCGGGCAAATTCATAGTGGCGAAGGGCATGAGAATGAGCCTTTGAAAATCTTCTACAAGAAATTTCCCGGTCATGACAAGGGGTCTTTATTCTGGAACTACGAGATTAATACCGAAGGAGACAATAAGGAGCGGTGGGACTTCTCTACGGCCATCTGGGGGCATGATATGTCGGTGGTAGGCACGGCGCCGGATTCGTACCCGGAAGAACCCGCGGATGGTATTGCGCTGGGCGAAGCGTTCAGCTATGAGGTTAATGTCTATGAAGGAATAATGTACCTAACCTTTGAGAGAGAAGGTCAGGAGCCAAAAACGTATACGAAGAACCTGATTGCTTCCGAATACGTAAACGCTTCCGACGTCCCTCAGCAGGTGCTCACCATGTTTGCTTCAACGGGGCAGGACGGGACGGAGCAACCGGGAGCCTACACCGGTGAGCTGAATTATTTTAAGCAAGGTGCTTATAACCAAACCAACGGAAAAGACCCCGAGAAAAACATGGTCTGGAGCACGGGCTCAGAAGTCTATGGTGGAGACATCCCTAAGCAGTACGCTAACGGTAGCTATACGGAGGTATGGTTCCGTGAGGCGACGGTAGGAGCGGGGACGAAGCCGGCGGGAAAGTGATGAGATCTATTCTCTTACTCCTCCTACTCCGCGGTTCGATTGTTGTTTACGGCCAACGATTTATTACCGATGAGTATCCTGTCTTAGACTCCCTTATCGGCGGAGTTTATGGCGAGGCAATTGACTATCAATCGAATAGTCAGGATTTACTATTTGATTTTTACGAGCCCGCTAATGATACTTTAGCAAAGCGGCCGCTTTTGATCTATATGCACGGTGGAGGGTTTACCTCGGGCTCCAGAACGTACCCCTCCGTCCAGATGCTGAGCCGAAGGATGGCGAGCAAAGGCTATGCGGTGGCGAACATTGACTACCGACTGGACCCTCGCTTCGAGCTCTACAACTCGAATACAGACAGAAGGGCCATGACGGACGCGATGCACGATGCCAAGCAGGCTATTCGATACTTCAAGACAAATGCGAATACGTATAGAATTGATACTTCCCTTGTTTTCATCGGGGGAGAATCTGCTGGTGCCATGACGGCGATGATGGCTTCCTTTATTGATAAGCCCGCTGAAATGGAGAGCTACCCGATGGCGGAGCCGAATGACCCGGTTGGCAGTTCCGCCAACCTACAAGTCGGGAATGGAGTAAAAGGCACCCTATGCCTTTGTGGTTGGCTACTGGATACGCTAGCCATTGAACAGCCATCCGATCCTGCGATCCTGTGGGCGCACGGAACGGACGATGATTTCATCCCCATTGAGCTGGCTTTTTCGGTGGTTCTGCGAGCTGTTCACGTTGGTCTTCCCATCCAAACGAAAGTATACGAAGGAGGTGTTCACTGTCCCTGGTACTTCGGTAACCCTAACTGGGAGACTTACCTCGACTCTACGGTTATGGAGATCACTAATTTTCTCTATCCCTTGGTTAACGATGCGGTTGTCAGCACCGCAGAAGTTGGTCTTGGTACTGGCGTCTCTATCTACCCCAATCCTTTTGCATCGCGACTGCACATCGACTTGCCGACGACGGGATTTAAAACCAGGTTGGCAGTATTCTCTGCTTTTGGCCGCCTTCTGCAGGAAACTTATTCTCGGCCAACGGAGAATAGTATCACCATAGATTTAACGGGGGTGAGTCCCGGGGTCTATTTCGTGCTGCTGCAGAATGAATCTGGAAAGGCCGTGAGGAAGGTGGTAAAAGGGAGGTGAAAAAGATCGTTTGAGCTAGCCTACAACAAGGAACATGAGTAGAAAAAAACTAGTCTTTATTTCAGGCTTGCACCGGAGTGGAACGTCCGTTTTGCACAGAATTATTGGTTCGTCAAACCAGGTGTCTACATTTAGCAATACCGGTGTTCCTGAAGATGAGGGACAGCATCTGCAAAGTGTGTTTAAGGCCGCGAAGCATTTTGGAGGAGCGGGAAAATTTGCCTTTGATACTGGCGCAAGGCTGGATGAAAACAGTCCGTTGATTTCTCCAGAGAATAAAGAGAAACTACTAGGTGAATGGCGTGAATATTGGGAGGAGGACAAACCTGTTTGGCTGGAAAAATCGCCCCCCAATATTATAAGAATGCGCTTTCTACAAAAGCTTTTTCCAGAAGCCTACTTCGTAACTATTGTTCGTCATCCAATTGCGGTTTCAATGGCTACACAAAAGTGGAGCCAAACATCTTTAGGTGAACTCATCAGGCATTGGATTGTGGCGCATGATATATACAAAACGGATAGGCCTGAAATCAGGAACGAAATATTCTTTAGCTATGAGCAGATGGTCCGATCTCCCCAAAGCATCATAAAAGCGCTAGAGTCTTTTTTGGACATACAAATAGCGTATGGGGATGATCTTGTTAATCATAATGAGAAATATCTCCAGGAGTGGACGCAAGTTGAAGCCTGGCGATGGCTGAAAAATAGAGAGAGAAGGAATAGTGAGAAGAAGTATGAGGCTTCAGTCAATGGCTTCGGGTATAGTTTGGTTGATTTTGATAAATTCCCAGTACTGGAAGTGAGGAAAGCGAGCCAATAGCTGTGTGCTAAAGGTGAAGCTTAATCCAATCATCATTGGGGAGGAAGTCCGGCTGTTCGGATCTTCACCGACTAAAGTAACCGACCAGCTGGTGGAGTGGGAATCCTTTGCGGATGTGCTGCGAATATTGACTTATGAAGTGAAGTAAAGGCATAGGCTATTTGTCCTTTCTACGCAAAGAGAAAAGTCTACTAGAAAACCAGCCTTATGAAAATTTGATTACACCAACTTCACGTCTAGTGCAATGGGCCCTTTGGGGCCTTTCCCTACCTCAAAAGTTACTTTGTCGTGTTCCTTGATGGGGCCAGAGAGATTATCTATGTGGACAAAATAACTTTCGCCCGAATCCTTCTCTTCAATAAAGCCGTAGCCTTTTTCGGTGTTGAAGAACTTGACGGCACCCGTCTTGGTAAACTTGGAGTCAGAAGACTTACCCGTTCTTCGTGTACTGATCTCGATGTCTTCGATTTCGGTCCTTTTACTGGGGTCGAAAGTTGGCTTCTCAGCGGTTAAGTTGCCGTCTTCGCCCACATACATGAACTCAAGCGGCTTAGTGTTGCTTGATTTCTTTTGCTCTCTTTTTTCCGCCTTATCTCTTTTTCTTTTCTGCCGTTTTTTCTCGCGTTCTTTTTTGTTAAAACTATCTGCCATTATCAATTTTGGTTTTTATTGGAGAATTCAAACAGTTATAAAGCAAGGCTGGTTTAAAAATTTGTTGGAAAATCGCTTAAACTACCATCGGAAACAACTTTTGGACGCCGAAGGTAGGCAATTCCAGAGGAAGAATGGCCTTAGGGTGGCCCTGGTGTGTACACGAGATGCACAAACGAGCTGATTCTAACTATCCCAACTCCCTAACGAGCATTCAGTGGACAGCATTCAGGCTGCATTGCCCTAGATGCTTAATGCTGAACACTGAACGCTGAAATTCTTGTCAATAAAGGTTCATCTGGTACCTGATTGTGCATTTGGTGATACACACCTTTACATTTATGCCCAGCTACAATCTTTTAGGAAAGGCTATCTTTGATAATGGGTTAGAGATTTCAATACAGTAAGTCTTTTTTGGCTGTTTTGCTTTTACCGGTACCGATCTTCTGACCAGAAATATCTCGGCCTGCTTAGCGCCGCGCATTTTTTGCCACTCTGCTTTGGGTATAGCTCTAACTTGGATAACACAATCTCTACTACGAATGAGAAGACTTCATTTTTTTATGCTTTTACTCACCTTTAACTGTGGAGGGGTATTACAAGCGCAATACAACTCAACGGACTTTTTAGAGGTTGGAGATTCTATCCTTTTGTCAACAACTGGTGCTGGCCTCTTGGACCTGGATATTGATACTGCCGGGACGGCTGTACTTTGGGACTTCAGCTCCCTTGAAGCCCAAAGTCAGACTCTGAACCGATTTAGTGCTGCTGAGTCTTTTGGTTACAGGTTTGCCTGGTGCCTTGAGAACAGACTGCTGTTTACTTGTAATGAAGATTTTGACAACCTTACGAATATGGGAGTATCCCGTACGGACACAATCACTATTGGTGGGTTTGGAACTCAAAATAGCGTAGATCACTATAAAAAAACATCGGATGCTTTTGTGCTTACGATGACGGCATTTGAGGTCAATATTGGTTTGCCTTTACCTCTGATCAATGAATACGTTGAAAAAGACACGCTTTACCGCTTTCCGGTAGTTTTTGGCGACGAATATGAGACTACCAACCTGGTTTCAAACGATCTTACGGCTCTAGGGGTGCCCTTTAAGAATACGCGACGACAAATAAAGCAACACCGCGTGGATGGGCAGGGAACGTTGGTGACTCCCTTCGGTACTTATACGGATGTGGTGAGATTGAAAGTTAGCATTACGACTTACGATACTACTTTTCTTGACACACTGGTAACTCCTATCATTACAGAAACGGTTGAGTACAAATGGTTTTCTCCTCAATTAGGTTACCCTGTTTGTGAAGCTTTTGGAAATGTGCTGTTGGGGGATGAGCTCATCACCAGTATGCAATACATTGATTCAAGCAGGTGTATTGCGCCAAGGGCTTTGTTTGGCTACTTTCCGATATTTCCTGAAATCGATTCAAGCAGCGGAGTGGCAGAAGTTAGTTTAATTAACCGGAGTGCCAACTCAAATTCATATGAGTGGGACTTTGGAAATGGTGCTGGCAGTATGGACCCTTCACCGGTTGCCACGTTTAATTGCGAAGGGCAAGCAATTATCTCATTAATCGCCGGGAATAGCTGTAACCTGGACCTTTTGGACACACTCCTTTTGCCCATCTTTATTGGTGATGCATCGGGTGTAGTGCAAATAGATACTTCTTTGTTTTTTAGCGGAGATACCATTTTTACAAATGATATCGGTTTTGATGAAATTGCTTGGATTGACTGTGAAACAGATGAAGTTATGGATACGGGGAATAGCTTTTTTATCCCACCAGTAGAGGGCACATACCGGGCCGAGATCAAAAAGTTTAATTGTACGAAAAGCTCCGCATGTGTTCAGGCAGAATTATCGACGAGCACGTATAACGGGGAAGCACACACCAGAGCGTATTCTGTTTATCCCAATCCTGTTTCTAATTCCTTTGAGGTAGTGCCCAAGGGAAATATAAAGTCATTGCAATTGATTGATTTTCAAGGAAGGGTAATCCAGCGTTATTCCAGGGGAGATGATCTTGCAATTCCGGCTGGCGTCCTGGCGGGTATCTACCTTTTGAGGATGGAAGAAAGCGATGGGAAGGTGTTTTATGTCAGGGTGATAAAGCACTAAACGCTAAAGATTACCGGAAGGATACGATGGTTCTATCACGGCTCTTTTAGCCCTCCTTTGCACCTGCGTTTGCGCCCAGATCCCGCACGCCGTTTTACTCGGTCAACTAACGTCCAGATTGGATTCATTTTGCTCCGTACCTTTGGCCTAACCCCTACGTTATAATATTATGCGCTTAAAACCTTCTCGAATTATTGCGGGCTTTTGCCTGCTTCTTCTACCTATTTGGCTAACCGCTCAAGGCTGCACGGGTAACCTGGGAGAGAACATTTTTACGGAAGGTGACTTTGGTTCCGGAACGGCTAACATCCTGACGGTGGATCCACTAATCGCTCCAGGCTTCATTTATCAGCGCAACCCGCCGCCAAATGACGGCTTTTATACCATCACTAATGATATGCGCCGTTGGGCCGGCACGTTCCCGACCTGGACGGCCTTTGCTGACAATAGTAGCGACCCAAATGGCTACATGATGGTGGTCAATGCCGCCTTTCAACCGGGGAAGTTCTACGAGCAAGTAGTAACGGGGCTGTGCGAGAACACAGAGTACCAATTCACGGCTGATGTACGTAACATCCTACGAAGAGGTACGAACGGCCTGACACCAAATGTGTCCTTTTCTATTGATGACGTGACCCAGTTTACAACCGGCCCCGTACCGGAAAATGAAGTGTGGAACACCTATGGTTTTTCCTTTGCTACGGCGCCTGGACAAACGACAGTCACCCTCGCTTTGAGTAATAACGCCCCGGGCGGCTTTGGCAATGACCTGGCGATTGACAATATCAGCTTCCGAGCCTGCGGCCCGGAGGCCCGCATTGCCGGTGCCGAAAACATCAGTATCTGCGAAGACGGCGCCCCGACTACGCTGACGGCCACGATCAACGGGGATGAATACGACAGCCCGGCTTTTCAATGGCAGCAAAGTTTCGATGAAGGTATGACCTGGGACAACCTGCCCGGGGAGAACGCAATGACCTATGTGCTAGACAGCCGCGCCAGCGGTTTTTATTACTACCGCTACTTGCTGGCCAACGGACCGGTGAACCTGAGTAACTCCAAATGTCGGGTGGTCTCGAATGTGAAGGTTGTGTTCGTTGTACCGAAACGCTACGAGATTATTGACACTCTTTGCGCGGGGCTTTCTTTTGCCGTTGACCAAAGTGTGTACGATCGGACGGGCGTATTTGTAGACACCTTGCTTTCTTCTCTCGGCTGTGATAGCATTGTGACATTGCGCCTGGAGGTTGTGCCTGACCCTGGCTTGCTGGCTAGCTTCCGTATTCAGCCGCCCAGCTGCAGCGACCGCTCTGATGGCGAAGCCCAATTACTGGGCGTAGCTAATGGCGTTGGGCCCTTCGCGCTAACTTTTTTAGATACGCTACAATCACCTTCGCGAGTATTTACCGGCTTGGCCGAAGCAAGTTATCCTTTCCGGGTGGTTGATCGGTACGGCTGTGTAGATGAAGGGAGCATTAGTCTGGTGAGCCCCTTCCCTTTCACGGTTGATCTGGGGGATGACCAAACGGTTAAGTTGGGAGACCTGGCTCAGGTTCTGGTAATGACACAGGATACGGTAGCTAGCTATCAGTATATCCCGGACCCAGGCTTTGATTGTAGCCCAAACTGTGATGACTTTTCCTTTATTCCAGAAAACACCTTTACACTGCGGCTGGCTGCGGTGTCCGTAAACGGCTGTGAGGCGTCGGACTCCGTCCGTATCCGGGTTGTTAAAGAAAGAAAGGTCTACCTGCCAACGGCCTTCTCTCCGGACGGAGACGGAGTCAACGATCGTTTTACCATTTTTGGCGGTGTGCCAAACGTAACGGCGGTGCAACGGCTGGAAATTTTTGATCGTTGGGGAGGGAGTGTCTTCCTGCGAGAGAACCAGTTGCCCAACGACCCAGCCGGCGGCTGGGACGGACTGATAGACGGCGAGGCTGCTCCCGCCGGTGCTTACTACTTCACCGCAGAACTATTGTTCGTGGATGGAGAGACACTTCCTTATCGAGGGAGTTTGGTGTTGGTTAGGTAAAAAATATGACCCGCTACGCTGTAAGCCTCCATGAGCCTCTGTGATTACCTCTGCGTACCTCAGGGGTTAATTATTGTGGCTTCTTTTTCCCGTAATTTCTGTTTGAGAATTTCCCGCTGCGCAACAGCTCTTCAAAGAGCGCGGTGCTTGCTTTTCTCATAGGGAAGGAAACGTCTGATTCTCCTGCTATATGAGGGTATTGATAAAACACTCTTTTCTAAAACAGCGAAAAAAAAAGGTTGAAAAGCCGTGAACAATATTAAAATTCTGTACTTTTGATAGTAGGCTAGCATAGTGTAGCACAGATGAGATTGCAGTAGCACAGCCTGATATTAAAGCTTAATGGTCGACATCTACGATAGAATAAGGGAGTTTTCGGGCGTGGCCCGCCTGTCTAAGCACGAGCAGATCGTGAAGGGCGTCCTGATGTCCATCGAAGACCAATTGGTGGAAAGAGGGCAGATGCTTCCCTCCATCAACCAGATGTCGAACGAGCTGGGCTTTGCCCGTAAGACGATTGATAAGGCCTACGGCGAACTGAAAGACCGAGGTTTGGTGGAAAGCCGGAACCGGCGAGGGTTCTTTGTTAGTACTGAATCCGTTGATCAGACCGTTCGGGTGGCGCTTATCATGTATGAGTTCCGTCCTTTTCAAGAGGTTTTTTACAATGTATTTCGGCAAAGTGTCGGGGATAATGTCCAGGTGGACACTTTCTTTCACCACAATAACTTATCCGTCTTTGAGGACATTATTGCAAAGGTGGCTGGCCGCTACGGTCTTTATGTGGTGGCGCCGATTGTTGATCGGCGGGTACCGGAGATCCTTGGCCAACTCATTGATAACCGCTTGTTGTTGATTGACCGATTTGTTAATCTGGGGGAGGGAAGAGCACACGTCATTCAGGAGTTTGAAGACTCCACCTTTGCCATGCTCAGCAGTCTATTAGATCGGATAGTAAGCTATCAGCGAATTGAGATTTTCTTCCGACAGGATGCGGAGGCAGCCTATCCGCAAGAGATTCTGTCTGCTTGCCGTCGGTTCTGTACCCTGAACAGAATCCAACTAAAAATACACGATCGGTATGCTTCCGGTACGCTGGAAAAAAACGTGTTGTATTTGACCATTGGTGATAATGATCTATGGTCTTTGCTGGAAGATTGTATTGATCGTGATTTTGTATTAGGAGAGGACATTGGCATCCTTTCTCACAACGAAAGTCGCATCAAAAAAATAGTACACGGCGGGGTGTCCACCTGGTCAACAAACTTTGGACAGATGGCCGAAGCTGCTGCCCGCTTCGTACTGGAACGAAAACCGGAGAGAATAATAATTCCCACGGTTTTCATCGACCGAAACTCGTTTTGAGTTTCACCAAAAATGAAAACAGCCCGCCTCTGATCTTTGGCGAGACGGAAGAGACGGGCCTGATTACAGAATGTGTAAACAATGTAAATGTACTATGAGAAGGTTACTATTCAAACTCCGGCATGACTGCCGGAACCCAACGGGGAAAGCCCCCGTTCCCGCATTCCGCGTACTATTTTCCCTCTTCTTTCTCCTCGGTCTTCCCCTGATGTTGGCCGCGCAAACGGTGACGGGTAACGTCTCTGATGCAGATGGAGAGCCATTGATTGGCGTTAACATCCTCGTGAAGGGTACCTCTTCTGGTACCGTGACGGATTATGATGGCAACTACGAGTTAACGGTGCCTAACGCTGAGACAATTCTTATTTTCAGCTACACTGGTTACTCCTCGCAGGAAGTGACGGTCGGTAGCCAGCGCAGCATTGATATCGTATTGGCTGGTGATGCTGAACTACTGGAAGAGGTTGTGGTGATTGGTTACGGTGTTGTTCGTAAGAGCGACCTGACCGGTTCTGTGGCTAAAATTGGTGGCGAGGAGCTAACGGCCATTGTCGCCGGTAATCCTACCTCTGCCCTCCAGGGTAAACTGTCTGGTGTACAGGTAGAGAACAATGGTGGTGAGCCCGGTGGCGCAACGAACGTCTTTGTACGTGGTGTGAGCTCCCTTACGAACTCTTACCCGCTATACGTTATCGACGGAACTTTTGCCGACAATATGAATTTCGTGAACCCGAAAGACATCCAGTCCATCGAAGTCCTCAAAGATGCTTCTGCTGCAGCTATTTATGGTAGTCGTGCGGCCAACGGGGTTGTGTTGGTAACCACTAAGCGTGGTTCGGGTGATGGAACCCCGAAAATCAGCCTTGACATCCGTAACGGTATCGATGCACCGGCCCGGATGCTAGATTTTCTGGATGGGGACCAATTCGCCCAATACCGTAACCAATTGGAGGAGAACGACAACACCGGCTTCAGCTTTAGTAATGAAGGTGTTAGTACAGACTGGCAAGACCTTAGTCTGAACAGCGGTGCCGTGCTTGATTACGGATTGTCCGTAAGCGGCGGTAATGAAAACTCCAAGTACTACATCAGCGGTAATTATTTCGATCAAGATGGTATTCTGGTTGGTTCTGACTTTAATCGGGTTAACCTCCGTGCCAACAGTGAATTCAAGCTCGGTAAGCTAAAGATTACGGAATCACTCGGCCTCGCTCAGAGCCAGACCCAAAGCAACAACTGGTTCGGCTTTGACGGTGCTACAGCACCACACCTTCGCCTGAGCGTTCCTGAGAATGAAGGTGGCTTTGAGGCCCCCAACTTCGATGATCACAACTTTGGTGGATACAACGATTACGCCCTGGCAACTCTGGAAGAAAATGAAACTACCCGTAGAACCATCCTCGGTAACCTGAATCTTTCTTACGAGCTAGCGGATGGCCTTACGGCCGGACTGAACCTGGGCCTCGACTACGTTAACGGCCGAAGCTTCTTGTTTAACCCAACGTTCTTCATGTCTAATTCGGACGCCACGGTAAACCGTAATGATGAAAACGACCTGAACGACCTTCGCTCAGAAGCCATACAAACGCAGATAGAGCCTACACTAAGCTATAACCGGGACATCGGCGTAAACAGCCGTATCGATGCCGTAATTGGTGCTACCGCTCAACGCCAGACCTTTAACAGTATCGGCATTCAGGGGCAGAATACACCTGGAAATGACATCCAGTCCGGTCAGGCACTTGACCCCGCCAATGTACTGGCGGTGTTAGGGGTAAATAATACCAGTGTCCTACAGTCTTTCTTTGGCCGGGTGAATTATAGCCTCAACCGGAAGTACCTGTTCTCGGCGACTCTACGCCGGGATGCTTCCAGCCGCTTTGCTGAATCTAACCGGGTAGGTTACTTCCCCTCTTTCTCCGTGGGGTGGAACCTTAGTCAGGAAGATTTTTGGAACTCCAGAGGGACTATCAATCGCGTGAAACTACGGGCTGGTTACGGTGAACTTGGCGCACAGAATATTCCGGATTACGCTTTCCAGCCTACGCTTGGGATTACTTCTCCTACCTCTTTCGGTGGGGCCATCGTTCCTGGTTTTGCCCAGACACAGCTGGTGTCTCCTGACATCAAGTGGGAAACGTCCAAAACCTCAAACGTTGGTGTTGACGTAGGTATGTGGGATGACCGTCTTTCCTTTACGGCTGAATACTACATCAAAGACGTATCGGATGTACTTGTTGGTGTTCGCCTCCCCGCTTCTTCCGGAACGGCTCTGCCCGTGTTCCAGAACGCTGCCGGGATCAAAAACACAGGCTTTGAACTGGACGGAACCTACCGCGCCATTAATAATGGTGACTTTAAGCTCAACGTTGGTTTTAACTTCACTACGTTCAATAGTGAAATTACGGAACTACCCAACCCACTGACGGGACCCTCCATTTCTGAAGATGCAACGGTGGTTAATCGCTTTATCGAAGGAGAAGCTCCTGGTGTATACTTCGGTTTCATTACCGACGGTGTTTACGCTGACCAGGCAGCCATTGACAGCGACCCCAATATTCGAGAGGATGCTGCTCGCCGCTCACTCGTTTCTCCGGGTGATTTCATTCGTCGCGACCTTAACGGAGACGGCGTTATCAACGGTGATGATCAGACGGTGCTTGGTGATCCAACGCCTGACTTCATCTACGGCTTAAACTTAACGGGCTCTAAGGGCGACCTGGATTTCAGCGTTGTCTTTCAGGGTAGCCAGGGTAACGAAATTTACAACGTCAACAAGTTCTACAATATCTTCTGGGCGGACGATAACAAGCTTACCGATGTACTGAATGGCTGGACGCCGCAGAATACGAACACGGACATTCCCCGTGCTACCACGCTTGACCAGGCGGAGAATCGTGCTCCTTCCAGTTTCTTCGTAGAAGATGGTTCTTACCTGCGCCTCCGGACGCTTGAATTGGGCTATACGCTAGGCACTGATAATGTCGACTGGTTGGGTAGTCTTCGCCTCTTCGTTACGGCACAAAACCTGGTAACCCTAACGGGATACTCTGGTTACAACCCCGACATTTCCTCTGCCGCCGGTGGCCGGGCCGGAAACATTAACCCACTGCTTGCACGTGGTCTTGACGTACGGGCTTATCCACTGAACCGCACCTTTATGTTTGGCGTACAGGCCGGCTTCTAGTTAACCCTTCCATCGCTTTCCGAAGAGTGCTCCCCGGTAGCTACTGGGGCGCTCTCTTCGAAAAGTGCTTAACTATTCAATTTAAATAATCATGAAACAGTATTTAAAACTGTCCTTCTTCAATGTCGCACTGCTATGCATGACATTGTTCTTAGCCACTTCTTGTGCGGAGGACTCCCTGAATCAGGTGAACACCAACCAGGTGTCTGCGCCTAACTTTTGGCAAAATGAAAACGACGCCCGACTGGCCGTCAATGGTATGTTTCACCCAATTGCCAATACATTCTTCTGGGGGCGAATCGTACACACCGGTGCGATGTTGCGCTCCGATGTATTCAACATCCGTCCTTTTGGTGTAAATACCACAATGTCTACCTTTCAGGGTGGCCCGGGTACTTCTCGTTGGGCAACGGAGCCATACCAGGAGCTTTACAAATCGATCTTCCGGGCCAATTCCATCCTTGAGAATGTCAATGAGGAAAACGTTAGTAGTTCCAGCGCCCGAAACGAAATACTTGGGCAGGCCTACTTCATGCGTGCCTTTGATTACTGGTATCTGTTGCACCTCTATGGCAACGTTCCGCTGGTGAACAAGACACCAGAAACGGATGAAGAATTATTCCCATCACAGGCCGATCCTTCCGCTATTTACGCACAGATTGAGGCGGATCTAAACCAGGCCGCTTCCCTGCTGCCCGATAGCTGGTCCGATAACGACAAAGGCCGGCCTACCTCCGGTTCTGCGATTGCTCTGCTGGGTAAGACCCAACTTTACCAGCAAAACTGGGGAGGAGCGGTTACTACCTTGAATCGTATTACCGATGGCCGCTACAGTTTGCTACCCGCCGATCGCTACGAGGAGAACTTTGGCGTAACGAACGAATTTAACGAAGAGGAAGTCTTCTCACTACAGTACCTCGGAAACGCCAATTTCGCCTGGGGAACAGACGTAGCCGGCGTTGGTAACCTCGGTACCTACCACATCGATTACGCTCCACCAACTAAAAGCCCTGACCAAAGTCACTTTATCAACAGTTGGGTAAAGGATCTCTTCGAGGCTAACGGTGAAACGGTTCGTCGTAACGCTACTTTGGCCTACGATTACGATGGTTCTGTTGGTTACGGTAACCTTCCTTTCCTCGAAGATTTTGCCGGAGACATCACCGTAGCTAACAACGATGGTGTGGAAGCCATTTTTACAAAGAAGTATGCAGGCTTGGACCTCGGCACTCGCGATGAAGTGCAGTTTCTCGGCGCAAACGTAGGGAATAACTGGCGCATCATTCGCTACGCAGATGTACTGCTGATGCTGGCTGAAGCGCAAAATGAAAGTGGCTCTCAGTCGGCCGCCATTAGCTTGATTAATCAGGTGCGAGCGCGTGCTCAGGTAGACGAATTGAGCGGTGGTCTGGACCAGGCAGCCGTTCGCCAGGCGATCATCGATGAGCGCGTATTGGAGCTGACCGGCGAAAGCCATCGCTTCTTTGACCTCGTTCGCTGGGGCCTGGCCGATGATTACCTCGGTGCCAACTCTCTCCACGGTAGTAACCCCAAAAGCCTGAGTGGTGGGGTCTTCCAGGCGAACAAGCATGAGCTGGTATGGCTTCCGCAAAGCGAGATTGACGCTAATCCAAATATGACGCAGAATCCAGGTTACTAGTATAGTGTAACCTAACTCAACTTAGGTTACAATGTACTAGTACCTAAGCGTTTCCAATAAAATTCATCTACCACTTGGTGCAAGGCGGGGCTTTCGGTTAATAAAGAAAAGTCCCGCCTTCCTTTACGTTTCTTCCTTCGCCTGGTTTTCGGACGATGAGAGGGCAACGCTTTAGGTGAATATTTATCAAGAAGTGGCGCCGCAGCGCAGGTGCAAAGAATGGGTTGAAGAGCCAACACGGCCCTCTAGCTTTCCTTGCACCTGCGTCCGCGCCGCTATATTCCCTTTCATAAAGGACATCACCATCAGCAAGCCCCTTGCTGGTCCTTCTGGAAGAACCATTTTCTTTTGCCCTTTCTATATTCTTCGGCCAACACTATTTAAACCTGAAATTATCAAGACTATGATATCGGGCAACAAAACTATTGCCACTATGCCGGTTGTCCCCCGCATCGTAGGAGATACAGGTCCTTTTTCCGCTTCTTTTCAACTAGTGGAAGAAAATGGAGAAACCTGGATTTTTGAGCTCCGGCTAACGGCCGCCTCAGCATCCGTCCCTCCGCCGATCAGTATTCTTTGGACCCAGCCCGCTACGAATGTAAAGGGCGTCTGGTCTTCCGGAGCGCTGTACGAAAAACGACTGCGGGCGGATTGGGAAGAAGCGGACGTGGAGAGTCGTATTTCCGTTAATGCACCCGCCATCAGTGTTTTTGGTCATCAGGATGAAAACCGCCTGACCTTTGCTTGGTCGGATGCCGTAAACACGGCCAATCTGGCCGCTCCGGTCAGGGAAGAAGACAACCTCCTTCACTGCCGGGTAGATCTTTTTCAGGAAGGCTGTGAACCGCTTACAGAGTTCGTTGGCCACCTGCGGATTGACCTCGGTCAAAAGACCTACTGTGAAGCGCTGCGGGAAGCTGGCTATTGGTGGGAAGAAAGCATGGATTCCGTGCAGTCCGTCCCCGATGCCGCCCTGGAGCCCATTTACAGCACCTGGTATAATTTCCATCAGGAGATTGATCCGGAAGAGTTGCTGGCCGAATGCCGCCTGGCCAGTGAGCTGGGCTACAAAACCATCATCGTTGATGATGGCTGGCAGACCATGGACAACCAGCGGGGCTATGATTATACCGGAGACTGGCTCCCCGAACGATTCACCGAAATGGCCGCCTTTGTGGGCGGCGTTCACGCCTGCGGAATGAAGGCCATGATCTGGTACTCTGTTCCCTTCTGCGGACCTAAAAGCAAGGCCTACCAAAAATTTAAGGGCAAGTTCTTAACCGAAAATCACCGCTGGGCACCCGTCTTTGACCCCCGGTACCCTGAAGTAAGAGATTACCTGGTAGCGAAGTACGCCAGCGCCATCAAAGACTGGAAGCTGGATGGGCTGAAGCTTGATTTTATCGATGATTTCAGGATGTATCCCGAAACACCACTAGGGAAAGCCGACGGCCGCGACTGCGCCAACGTAAACGAAGGTGTAGCCCGTTTGATTCAACAAATCACCACGGCGCTTCGGGCCGTTAAGACGGATCTCATCATTGAGTTTCGTCAAAAATATATTGGCCCCGAACTTCGCCGTTTGGGGAACATCTTTCGGGCTTTTGACTGCCCGAACGACAGTGCTACGAATCGTCTGCGTACGACCGACGTCCGCCTGATCGGTGGTAGCTCCAAGGTGACCGCTGACATGGTGACCTGGCATCAGGAAGAGCCTACGGAGATCGCGGCCTTACAATTGAATAACGTACTGTTTTCCGTCCCCCAGCTTTCCGTTCGCTTACGGGAGCAATCCTCTGAAAAGCTGGCGATGATTCGTTTTTGGACGGCTTACTACAACGAAAACCGGGACCTGCTGATGGGCGACGGGGCCTTCCGCGCGCACGCTCCGCTGGAGAACTACCCCCTGCTCAGCATCACCGAAGGGGGGAAAATGATTGTGGGCCTCCATGGCCACGCGATTGTTGAACTGCCCGAAGGGGTAGGGGAGCTAGACATCATCAACGGCAAGCTAACCGAGACCGTGATCTTGCGGCTGTCCGCCCATCGTACCGTTAGCCTGGAGACTTTTGACTGCCTCGGGCAGAAGAGCGAACAGACTACCTTGTCCTTACCCGCAGGCATCAACGTTTTGACGGTTCCACCTTCCGGCTTACTGCGGATTAGAAACTAAGCCGATTCGGGCCGTATTTTTTACAGACTTAAACTCATATCAACTTGGAGACGATCAACAACGGTATTGCTACACTTGACCTCATCGTAATTGCGGTCTATTTCATCGTTGTTCTGGGCATTGGCCTCTGGATTGCGCGTAAAACCAGCACGGGAGAAGACCTTTTTCTGGGGGGGCGGACTTTCGGCTGGGGCATCATCGGCCTGTCGCTGTTCGCCTCCAACATTTCCTCAACTACCCTGATCGGGCTGTCGGGCGCAGCCTATTCAACGGGTATCGTTGACTCGGTTTACGAGTGGCTATCGGGCATTCCGCTCATCGTTGCGGCGGCAATTTTCGTTCCGCTGTATATCAAATCCCGGATTACGACCATCCCTGAGTTCCTGGAGCTGCGGTTTGACCGCCGCTCCCGACTGTTCTTTTCGGCCATTACCATATTTACCAGTATCGTGGTGGATACAGCGGGAGGGCTCTATGCAGGCTCTCTGGTGCTACAGTTATTCTTTCCCGATCTTATCCTGTGGCAAACCTGTTTTGTGCTGGCTTTGATTGCCGGACTTTATACGGCCTTCGGTGGCCTTAAGGCGGTGGTGTATACGGATGCCATTCAGGCCATCGTCCTGATCGTTGGTTGTTCGGTGCTTACCTATCTGATGTTTGAGCGGATGGACTTCGACTGGGGAGCCGTGATGGCTTCTGCGCCAGAGGGGCACTTCTCGGTGGTCCGCGATCTCGATCACCCTACGCTTCCCTGGACCGGGCTTCTGCTCGGAGTCCCCTTTCTGGGCTTCTGGTACTGGACGACGAACCAGTACATCGTGCAGCGAGTGCTGGGCGCTAAAGACGTCAAAAACGCCCGTGGCGGTGTCATGTTGGCGGGGTTCCTGAAAATTATCCCACTCTTCATCATGGTGATCCCCGGAGCGATGGCCATTAGCTTGCTGCCGGGTCTGGAGAATGCTGACCAGGTGTTGCCAACGGCTATCCTGACCATCCTGCCAGCGGGGATGGTTGGCCTCGTGTTGGCCGGCCTGATTGCAGCGATTATGAGTAGTGTGGATTCTACGTTGAACTCCGCGTCGACGCTGGTGGTGAAAGACTTTATCGATTCGAGGGGCGGCGGTGCGGTTCTGCTGAGCGAAGCCGAAGGACAGGTGCAAACGCAGTTGGACGGCAGTGCAACGCTGGCCTCAGCCGGTGGCCGGCTGACGGAACGCCAGATCGTCAACTACGGCCGCATCACTACCGTCGTGCTCATGCTCGTAGCCGCCATCTGGGCCCCGATGATCCAGAACTTCTCCGGCATTTGGGTATACCTTCAGCAGATGTTCTCCATTATCGTGCCACCCGTCGTGGTGGTCTTCCTGGTGGGCGTCTTCTACAAGCGGGGCAACGGCGACGGTGCTTTCTGGACGCTGCTGGCCGGAACGGGCTTAGGCATTGTCCTTTTTCTTCTGGGGCAATTTGAGCTCTGGCCCTTCCACTTCACCACTAACGTAGGTCTGATGGTCGGTATCTCTACCCTCATCTTCGTCTTCGTCAGCCGTGCTACCGAAGCACCGAAATACGATCAAATCGCAGACCTCGTCTATCGCCCTGGCCTCCTTGCTGCCGACGAAGGCGACACCGGCCTGGCCGATTGGCGGGTGCAGGCCGTACTACTAACCGCATTAATGGGAGGACTACTGGTCTACTTCTGGTAAGAATTTCTGCTATAGGGAGGATCAACTATTCCTCCTGCTGCTCTTCCTACCGTGACCCTCTGTGGTTAGCTCCGTGTGCAAACTCTCCCGCTGCGCAGCAGCCTTAATAATCTGTGTAAATCTGTGCCCTAATCCGCGTAAATCTGTGGTTAACCTCTAACTGCGCAGCAGCCCTCCGCGCACCTCTGTGATTACCTCTGCGCACCTCCGTGGTTAACTTCTCCCGCTGCGCAGCAGCCTTCCCCCAAACAACAAGCCCCGACTTCCTAACGGAAAGCCGGGGCTTGTATTAAAAACTAGCGATCTAATTCCTAGAAGCCAAGCTTGCGAAGCGTAGGCTGGTTCAGTCCGCCGATGGGCAGATCATTGTCCGCCTGGTACTTAGCCAGGGCCGTCTTCGTACGGGCACCCATGATACCATCGGCCGTGCCGACGCTGTATCCAAGGCTGTTGAGCTTACGCTGTACCTGACGGATAGTCGCACCAGCAGCTTTGTTGGGGCAAAGAACCTCTACCCATTCGCTGAAGTTACCTTGTCCGGTCAGCACCTGCTTAGTGTAGCTCGTGCTACCGGCAGACGTGTTCTCGGAAGTCTTACAAAGACCGTCCAGTACGTCATAGCGGTAACCATCAGGGCAACCAGCCGTGTAGTAGTTGGCGGGCATTCCCTCCGGTGCATTTCCGGGGTTAGCGTTAACCGGCGCGTAGCCAGAAGGCGTGATGTTACCAGCACGGTCCGGGCCATCACCTAGGGTGTAAGGTAACACAGAACCGGGAAGCGTACCACCAGCACCGGGGTTAATGGCGGTCGGGTAGTTACCTGCAGCAGGCTGCGTACCGCTGTCTCCACTGTAAGTAGTTGGCGTCATCAATACACCACCAGGAGCAATGTATTCTGCACCAGCCAGACCACGACGAACACGGCGGGTGATCGTCTTGTACTCAGCAGGAACCAACTCATAACGAGTGTAAGCCTCACGGGTTACTACCCGCTTAGTAATGGTTTCATAGCGAGCAGGTACTTCGCGCTCCACCACGCGGGCGGGAGAAACCAGACGCTGTACGGGTACTTCGCGGTAACGGGCTTCTTTCTGCTGCATGCTGATGTCGGGCGTGCCCACCAGGATCTGACGAGGGCCGTAGACGGCAGGCTCGTAAGAAAGACGGACACAGTATTCGTCACCGCCCTGTTCCATAGAAGCAACGGTGTAACCCGTAGCACAGGCTTCGGCAACGCGCTTATTGATGGTCTGGAACTGCGCGGGTACTTCCTGAATACAGAAAGAAACACAGTCTCCGGTCTCACACTCAACGGGTAGCTGCTGGTAAGTAAGGTAAGCAGGAGAGGTTTGTACCTTCTCCGTCTCGGTGCGGAATGTCCGTGGAATGCGGTCCAGCTTTACGCGACTTTCCTGCGTGATGTACGGAGCGATGGTTCCTACCTGAACTTCCTGCAGCAGGCGGTTAGCTTCCCGCTGGGCAGCTTCTACTCCGTTGGCGCTGATGTAAGCGCTGCTGAAGGGGCTATTAGGGTTAGCAGGATCGAATAACTTAGCCGTCTCAGAGTTACTGTACAGGCTAGGCGTAGCGTTTAGCGGGCTGTTGGGGCTACCGATAAAACCATTCGGATTGTTGGGGTTGAACGGATCCGTACCGCCATTGAAACCACGGCGGGCGTTGGGGTCCAGTACGTTACCGTAGTCCGTAGATACAACACCAGGCTTGGTGCCGTCACCCGTACCGTAGTACAGGTTAGCGTTCGTTACGGTGGTGTAGGAAGGTTGGCTAACCTGATAGGAAGTTGCACCTTCTTCAACGAGGACGCGCTCCGTACCAGTTTCAAACTTAGCCGCTTCGACTACCATCTCTTTATAGGCAGGGGCAACCATGACGCGTTCTTCGGCGGTGCCGTATTCCGCAGCAACTTCTACCAGACGGTAGCCAGCTGCTTTAACCATAACCCGTTCCGTATAGGTCTCATACTGAGGCTCTGTCACCACGAGGTGGCTACCGGCCCCGTAGGTTTGTACATCTTCGGTTACGGTTTCAAATTTTGCCGGAATGTAGCAAACGGCGTAGCACTTGCCGGGCTCCTCAGGAGGATTGCCAGAAGGCAGTGGCAGTGCATTTTGTGCAAAAATAAGGGAGGAAGCGAGCGCCAGTACCAGCGTCGCCAAGAAATGCTTGGTCATTTTAATGGATGTTTCTGAAAGGAAGTAGAAAAACACAGTGTGGCACTATGGCCACGCAATCACGGACGCGAAGATAAACCATTCGCCTTAGAATTACTTCCGGAAACTAACTTAATTAAACCCGGTTTTCCACAATGTACCAGTAAACAGAGCCTTACAGGTATGGATTTTAGCTCTAGGAGCGTCAAAAGACAATCTCACAGCTCTAATCAATCCAATCGCTAATGATCGCTACAAATCATACAATCCGTGCCAAACCGGCAACCCACAACCTGCAACTTGCAACCTGCAACCTGCAACCTGCAACCCACAACTTGCAACCTACCTATCGCTTCACATCACTACTATCCTGCACTGCTTCGGGTAGCTCATAGCTCACATTGAAATCATCCAGAACGGCATCCAGAATCCAATCGTCTCCAACGGTGTATTTGTGCTTCAGCTTATGACCGTAAAAACCGGCCATCGTGGCCCAATAGCGGGCGGTTAGGCCGCCGCGGAGTTCCTTAATCAGGTCGTAGATCGGCACATCCAGTTCGCGTTCGATCATGGCAATAAGAACCTTGCCCTGTGTTTTGGACATCTTCTTCAACGGAGCTTCAAACTTCTCTTCCAGCTCCTTCTGCAGGTTCTTATTATAGCGCTTCCGTTCGCGGCGGTTCATGTTTTGGGTCATGTATTCCGTCTCGCGAAAAATGCGGATGGCATCAACAGCATAAGGGTAAGCCCGTTGGGCGTAAATCCGGTAACGGCGATACTGTTTGAAGTCTTCTTCGTTCTCGAATACCTCGGGAGAACTTATGGAAACATTCTCCAACTGGGCTACAATCAGCGTGTCCCCGCAGTCATCAACGACATAGGGGTAATACTTGCCGTCTACCTTCGTGTAGCCATTTTGGGCGCTGACGCAGGTGCAGAGTAAGGAAAAAAGAAGCAAGGTGAAAAGGCTACGCATAGTATTGTAAGCTTACTATAAAGGTAAATGCTTTTGTTGGGTCCTTAGGTGTAAAAGAGGATGTTAAAGTTGAGGGATGTATGTACGCCGACGCTGCTGTTGCACGGGGAAGACCTATTCAAACAAGCCTCTTTTTTTCAATTCTGTCAGGTATTCCTGCACCGCTAAAAGCATTTCTTTCTCTTGAAGGCTTTTGCCAGAACGGATGGTGATGCTCTTGCCCCGGGTAAATCCTTTTTGCCGGGCTACGTCGTAAAGGCACATGCGGAGGTACCCTTTGTCTCCCGTTACCTGGCGAATGTCACAGAGGAATAAATGCTTCGTTCGGGAGGATTTTAGCCGGGCATCTCCACCAATACTTCGAAGGACAATTTTCTCCCGCATATCCGATAAATGAAAAGCCTTCGTTAGCACTTCCATACTAACCTCCCGCTGGACGCGAGCACGGATAAAGGACCCCAGACTTCTGGTGAGCTGTTCGTTGTAGGCCGTAGGCGCTTTTTCATTGAAATAAACGGCTACGGCCATGGGGACATAATCACCCTCCGTCATTAGGGGAGCGTTGGTCTTCAGGGCATCCAGGATCCTGGGGTTTCTGAGAATGTTTGGATCAATTTTCAAGTCTTTAGCCCGGCTGATATCCTCCAGTTTCAGATCCGTAGCGGGGCGTAGGGTAGGGCGTTCCGTTGAAGAGGGTGGGGCATCATTTGAAGCCGGAGGTGATTCCGGAGTACTGGAAGAAGGGGGAGCTTGTCGGTCGTCCGCTGTTTCCAGGGTTGGGCGCGTATTGGTCGAGAGTTCGGATGGCTCGGGCTCGGGTTGCATGGCCCACCAACCCAAAGCCAGTAGGGCAATTAAACCCAACGCTCCTAGTAGGTAGCTCATCGGAATTCCTTTGCTCTTAACAACCTCCTTTGCACCTGCGTTGGCGCCCGCCTCTCTTTCCGTATACGTCACCTTTACCTCCCGTTGCCGCACGGTTCCTTTCGGGTCCTCCGCCCGGTTGAGCAAGGTAATCAGGTCGTCAACGATCTGATTCTCCTCGATGCGTAGCAGGCGCTCTTCCTCCAGGTTACTCATGGCCCGGTCTTCATAAATCCGCCAACGCCGGTGCAGCGTCAGTAATTTACCTTTCAACTCCGCTGAAAGGGTAAGCTTATCCATAGCATCGAGTGCTTCAGGAATTTCATTTTCCCGGATGTGTTCGCGTATTTGCTCGTACATGGCTGAAAGTTACGGAAATCATTTTATCACCCGCTTAATGCTCTTTGATTCAGCTTTGTGACGGAGACGGGGAAGAAAAATTTAAACAACCTCCTTTTGAACTCCTGTATGGGTGTCAACGGAATCAGCTTTCGGCTCAATGAAGGCAGTTTTTATCTGTCCGGCTCCTTGTCGGTAACCCGTCGGAAAGGGGATTTAACCGTCATTCCCTATCTCAAAACGCTATCTTTGAGCTTTGTTTAGCCTGACTAAGCCAGTGCAAATAGTAAGCCCAACATCATGCAAAAGTTACCCGCTTATTTCCTCTTCTTTCTTTGCCTATCCTTGTATTGTTGTTCGTCTGATGACGATGGCATGGGGCAAGCTGATCTCCCGGACTTATTGGTCACCGATGCCTCCGTTGTGGAAGGAGATAACGGAAGCACAGCCGTAGAAATCGCCGTTACTTTCAGCTCCGTAGCGGCTTCGGGGAGTAGTTTTCGCTTCGCTACCCGGAATGGAACAGCCATTGCAGGAGAAGATTTTGCCATAGCGGATGGCGGAACGGTCTCCGTTCCTGCCAGCGGCCGGCTAGATCTGGTATTTCAGGTTCTTGGCGACCTGAACCGGGAGGAAGACGAAACCTTTGAAGTCGTCTTTTCTAACGGTAACGGGGTAAAGACTGATGGCGTGGTTAGTACCATCACCATCACCAATGACGATGAGCGGGATAATCCCTTCAGTATTCCAGAAGAAGGTGCAGATTCACCTACGGAGTACCCAGGTTATACGCTCGCCTGGGCCGACGAATTTGATGACCCCAGCAACTTTAACCGCAACTTTGTGCAAGAGCTCGGTAGCCTCTACAATGGCTGGGGCAATAACGAATTACAGTTTTACCGGGCTGAAAATACGACCATCGGTGATGGGCACATGATCATCGAGGCCCGGCGCGAAAGCGCGGGCGGGCTCAACTACACCAGCTCTCGGGTGATTTCTAAGGGCAAAAAGTCCTTTACCTACGGCCGCATTGATGTGCGTGCCGCGCTGCCGGCCGGGCAGGGCATCTGGCCCGCTATCTGGATGCTGGGTACGAATATCGATCAGGTGAGCTGGCCTAAATGCGGAGAGATTGACATTATGGAAATGCTGGGCCACGAAACCAAAACATTGCACGGGACGGTACACTACGCAAATGCGAGCGGTGCACATCAGTTTAACGGTAATGAAGTTGAGGTGGAAGAAGGACTCAATGGCCGCTTCAACGTCTTTACGGTCATCTGGACAGAAGACTACCTCGAATGGCGAATCAACAACGAAGCTTACCACCGCGTAGAACGAAGTACCCTGGGCGAAAACTGGGTTTTCGATGCGCCTCAATACCTGCTCTTCAACGTGGCCGTTGGGGGCAACTGGCCGGGTAATCCGGATGCAACGACCACCTTCCCACAGCGAATGTTTGTGGACTATGTGCGAGTGTTCGAGGCGGAGTAGGAAATGATTGCCCTTAGCGGTTAAACTGTACTAGTAAATACTTTCCGCTACCTCCGAAGTAAACGCCTCCAGGTAAGCCATCCCGTAGAAAGAGTTCCCCTTTGGGTTCAGGGGCGGACTCCAGACAGCTACGCAGTAGTCACCGGGGTGCAAGGCAACGATACCACCGCCTACACCACTTTTGCCCGGTAAACCGACGCGAAAGGCAAACTCTCCGGCTTCATCGTAGAGGCCGCATAGCTGCATGATGGCATTCAGGCGTTTGGTCATGGTGGAGGATACAATACGCTTGCCCGTGCAGGGGCTCATTCCCTGATTGGCCAGGAAGAGAAAGCTCTCCGCTAACTGACGGCAATTCATTTCCAACGAACAAAGCGTACAATAGAAGTCGAGCAGCCGCTCCGTATCGTTATTGATGTTTCCGAAGGAGCGGATGAACTCGATCAGGGCACGATTACGTGCACTGGTTTCACGCTCCGAAGCGGCAACTTTTTCATTAAAGCCAATGGTCTCGTCTCCGGTTAGAGAATGAACAAAGGCCAGCAGGTCTTTTTTAGGATCCGCCAGGTAATCCAACAGGATGTCGCAGACGACCAGCGCGCCGGAGTTATTCATCGGGTTTCGGGGGATACCCTTATCCGCTTCTAATTGAACGAGAGAGTTGAATGGCGTACCTGAGGGCTCCACGTCCACGCGTTCCCATAATTTGCCCTCCTCCCGTTGGTAGGCCATCGTGAGGGTTAACATCTTAGCGATGGACTGAATACTGAAGCACTCTTCAGAGTCACCGTAAGCGAAGGCACGTTGATCACAGGTTACGGCGTGAACGCCAAATTTGCTGGGATCTACTTTGGCCAGCTCCGGAATGTAGGTGGCGACCTTGCCCGTGTTTTCGGCGGGGAGTTGCTGGTAGAGTTTGGCGAGGAGGGCGGTTACGTCCATGGGGGAGTAAAGGTTAGCATAGATAATATGAAAATGATCTAATCATTTGATTAGATCATGATGTTTTATTGAAGTAAAAGTGTGTCAATTTTCGTGTTTTTAGATCAAATGATTAGATCATGGCGTATAAACCACCTTATGAAGTTACTTCTCAGATGTTTACTCTTGTCAAAGAGATTATTCGCTTGGTAGGACAACTGGAAGGCTATCAACTACTTGTTGGTAATGTTAAGCTTCGTCGCAAGAATAAGATAAAATCTATTGTGTCGAGTTTAGCGATAGAAGGAAACTCACTAACGGAGGAACAGGTAACGGCCATTCTGGAAGGGAAACGGGTGATGGGCCCCAGACAGGATGTAAAAGAAGTTGAAAACGCCATCCAGGTCTACGATAGGCTGGAAGCCATTGATCCTTACTCTGAAGACGAGTTGTTAGGCATTCATAAAATTATGATGTCAGGGCTAATTACGGATGCAGGTAGGTACCGGCAAAGTGGCGTTGGTGTGGTAGATGGCACTAAAGTCATCCATATTACTCCTCCAGCGAAAAGGGTTCCCAACTTAATGGGCGACCTCTTCGATTATCTTGAGAACTATGAGGAAGACATCATTATTAAAAGCTGTGTTTTTCACTTTGAATTTGAGTACATCCATCCTTTTAGTGATGGCAACGGGAGAATGGGCCGGCTATGGCAAACAGCCATTTTGAAGTCTGAGTATCCTGACCTGGCTTTTGTACCCATCGAGAGTATTGTTCACGAAAGGCAGCAAGGGTACTACGACGCTTTACAAGTCAGCCAGCATGCGGGGGATTCTAATACGTTTATTGTCTACGCATTAGAGTCGATTAAGCTGGCACTTTCTGAACAGTTAGATAATGCATTGTCAGTCCCCCGTGATGTAGATAGTAGGCTCTTAGCCTTTAAGGGACAGGTTGGAAATAGGCCTTTCAGTAGAAAAGAATATTTACGCTACCATAAAACCATTTCGCCTGCTACGGCTACTCGTGATCTCAAAACGGGAATAGATCAAAGCCTGCTTGAACGCTCCGGGACATCTAGCGCAACCAGGTATCAGTTTGTATAAGCGTGCTTATACCCTACACCGTCACCCGCAAATTCAACTCCTTACACTGCGCCTCATCAATACTCGCCGGCGCATCGATCATCACATCACGGCCCTGGTTGTTTTTTGGGAAGGCGATGAAGTCGCGGATAGAAGACTGGCCGTTCATCACCGCACAGAGACGATCAAAACCGAAGGCGATACCTGCGTGGGGTGGGGCACCGTATTCGAAGGCACCCATCAGGAAGCCGAACTGTTCTTCGGCCTCTTCCTCGGTGAAGCCGAGGAGCTTGAAGTTGCGTTCCTGCAGCGCCCGGTCGAAGATCCGCACGGAACCGCCGCCGATCTCGGCGCCGTTGATGACGAGGTCATAAGCGTCGGCCTTGAGGCTCTTCATCGTTTCGTGGTCGCCATTGAGCATCCGTTCCACCTCTTCTTGCTTGGGGCTGGTGAAGGGGTGGTGCATGGCGTGGAAGCGCTCTGATTCCTCGTCCCATTCCAGCAGCGGGAAGTCAACGACCCAGAGAGGAGCAAAGGCTCCCTCGGGGATCATATCGTATTCTTTGGCGGCGTGGAGGCGGAGGTTGCCGATCTGTCCACGGCTCTTCTCGTCTTCGCCGGAGATGACGAGCAGCAGGTCACCGGGCTTCGCGTCACACTTGGCGGCCCAGGCGGCGAGGGCTTCCTGATCGAAGAACTTGTCTACGCTCGATTTGAAGCTGCCGTCTGCATTGCACTTCACGTACACGAGGCCTTTGGCGCCGATCTGCGGGCGCTTGACCCAGTTGGTTAGGGCGTCAAGATTCTTGCGGGTGAGGTCGGCTTTGCCGGGCACACAGATGCCAACGACCAGTTCGGCGTTGTCAAAGACGCCAAAGCCTTTGTTCTGGGCTACGTCATTGAGTTCTACCAGCGGCATGCCGAAGCGGAGGTCAGGCTTGTCCGAGCCGTAGAGACGCATGGCGTCATCGTACTGCATTCGGGGGAATTCTGGCAGAGCGATACCCTTCATCTCCTGGAAGAGGTGGCGGGTGAGTCCTTCGAAAGTATTCAGTACGTCCTCCTGGGTAACGAAGGCCATCTCGCAGTCAATCTGCGTGAACTCGGGCTGGCGGTCAGCGCGGAGGTCTTCGTCACGGAAGCACTTAACGATCTGGAAGTAGCGGTCGAAGCCAGCTACCATCAGCAATTGCTTAAAGGTTTGTGGGCTCTGCGGCAGGGCGTAGAACTGCCCTTCGTTGAGGCGGCTGGGCACGACGAAGTCGCGCGCACCTTCGGGGGTAGACTTAATCAGGAAAGGCGTTTCCACTTCCACGAAGTCATTTCCGCCGAGGTAAGCCCGCACGGCCAGGGCCAGCTTGCTACGAAAGATGATATTCTCCTGTAGCGGACCACGACGTAGGTCGAGGTAGCGGTACTGCATGCGCAGGTCGTCTCCGCCGTCGCTGTCGTCTTCGATGGTGAAGGGCGGTGTTTTAGCACCGTTGAGTACCGTGAGCTCTGTGGCCAGAATCTCTACGTCACCCGTTGCCCGGTTGGGATTCTTGTTGGTGCGCTCGCGGACGGCACCTTTAACCTGAATTACGAATTCACGGCCGAGTTTCTTGGCCTGTTCGGCCAGCTCTGCATTATCATCCTGATCAAAAACAACCTGGGTGATGCCGTAGCGGTCACGAAGATCAACGAAGGTCAGGCCACCGAAGCCACGGCCAATCTGTACCCATCCACTGAGGGTTACTTCTTTACCGGCGTCGGAGAGGCGGAGTTCACCGCAATTATGAGAGCGAAACATGGACTATAATTTTTAGCAGCGCAAAAGTAAACAGCTTTGGGGGGATAATGGTGGGTTTAGAGAGAAAGGTTTCACTTAGGGCGCGGACGCAGGTGCAATGAAGGCTACCCTCCGGCTGAAGCCGGGGGTACTGTACCCCCGGCTTCAGTCGGAGGGTGAACGTTTCCAAACCCGAATATCCTCCCCAATCTCATCAAAGGGCTCAAAGACCTCCAGCAAGCGCTCCGTAAGCGGGGTGTTGGCATTTGGGTCATAGGCGCGTCCTACGAGATACATCACCGTTGGATCATTAATAATGCGCTCCGCCTCGGCGAGTTCATCGACCTGAAAGGCGCGAACGTGATGGTCGAGGTACAGTAAAGAAGAATGAACGTAGGGCGTTGGCACCGGACGGTCGAGCAGGTGATGCGTGATCTGCCAGCCATTGATGCCGAAGAAGGTTTCTCCGGGGGCCAGCTTGTCTTCAAAGTAAACCGCAATGCGGGCGGGTTTATCGTCTTTATTGGAGTAGTGCTGATAGTGGACGATACCCAGCAGCAAGGCAAGACCCATCACGATGGTGGGCGTCCATTTCCGCAGCCATTCCCGGCGGAGCCGGGGGAAGATCGTCAGCCCGGGTGCCCACCAGCAGGCCGCCAGCAGCGCCAGCACCGGGTGCAGTTGCACCTGGTAGTGCCCGAATCGTTTACCCGTGATCAGGACCACTATTGACACCAGTAAAAACTGAAGTAGCAGGTAGTAAACCCAGTGCAGCCCTTCCTTGCTTTTGAATCGTTTCCATTGCACCAGCGCTCCGGCGCCCAAAATGACGAAAGGGGAGTAGCGTAGCAGGTAATCTCCCATGTACTTCAGGCGTAAGTACCAGGGCAAGTCAACGGGGTAAGCGCCCGCTACTTCGAAAGTGTAGAACTGAAAGGCCTCCAGCAGGCCCGCCTGCCGGTAATAAAGATAGACTAGGACCAACGGAACGAGAAAGCCCGCCACTAGGGCTACACCGGAAAGAACAGCCCGGGAATAGGCCCGCTGCTGGCCGTAATACCAGAGCATAAACAGTCCGATGGCCAGTGCCTCCGCTGCCGCAAAGGGCTTTACGGCTACGGCACAGCCCAGTAATAAACCCGCCAGGGGCCAATGCCAGAAAGCATTGACATGCCCCGATTTGATCCTTGGAGCTACGGCTACGGTTACGGCGAAAATGGTAAATACATTGAAAAATATCTCCGTATTGGGAGACAGGCCGTAGTAGGTGTAGATGCTGGAAACAATGGCGTAGATAACGCCCGCTGCTATCCCCACCCGTTCGCTTCCGGTAGCTCGCCTACCGCTTAAGAAAAGCCCCCAGCTGCCAAGGCCAACAACTACCGCAGCCGCAGCTCGTAGAGCCGCCAGGCTCCCGCCGGTAAGCTTGATGAGCAGCATATAAATCCAGAAAATGCCGATGGGCTTGGTATCCACTACGTCCTGAAAGTAGAGCTCGCCCCGCAGCATTTCTTCTGCAATGACGATGTAAGTGCTTTCGTCGTGGTTGATGACAGAGATGAAAAAAGAGCCCCACCGAAGTGCGATAGCCAACACAATGAAAATACCCAGCCAGTAATATTTGCGCATAGATCAGCGAGTTTTTTCCTGGACTTACTTCGCCGCTGCTGCCAATTTTACCAATACCAATACTTCCAGTACGGTATAGACCAGATAGATCAGGAAAAAGGGAACAACGAAAAGCTTGTTCTCCGGATTCCCCAGCAAGATGTAAGCAGCGAGTGAGCCACCACAGAGAAACAACTTCAATGTAGTGATGCCCATGAAGGCATTGCCAAACAAATACTTGTTCTCCGCAACGGCTGTACGCTTACTCACAAAGAAGATGCCTACGGAGAGCAGTAGTAACCCGACCAGCGCACCAATCGTGAGTGGCAAAGCATAATCCAGCGGAAGCAGATAATGGCAGATACCGGCCGCAATGATGGCGATAAGGGTGGAAATTCCAAGCAGGAAGTAGAACCGGGAGTTGGTCATGGAGGAGGGAACTATAGAAAGTCCCGCAAAGAAACGTACAATCCGGCAGTAACACCCAACAAACTGAGTACGACCGTAGCCCAGGGGTCTGTCCCTAACCATTCGTCGAGGTAAATACCACCAAATACGAAGACGAGAATGACACCAATCATCTGAAAGGCCATTCCGCTGTATTTCATCCAGTTACGGCTGCTCTTGCGTAGGTCTTCCTTTTGTTCGTCGTTAGGCGTTAGCACCTTGTTGCTTTTTCAATGGGTTACCAGAAGACATTTTGCTTCCGCCGCCACTGTAAGGAACGGTGCAGGTACCATTGATTTGAGAGCCACCGAGGACGGCCATTTTCTTCGCTTTAACGTCACCAGTAACCTTTGCACTGGCCTGTAGCGTAAGTTCCTCCCGCACCACAAGATTGCCCTTAAAGGTGCCTTCAATGGTCGCCTGGGCGCATTCTACATCTCCTTCGATGTTCCCTTTGGGGCCGATGATGAGTTTTGCTTCGCAGATGAGGTTGCCAATTAAGGTACCATCAATACGGATGTCTCCACCGGCTTTGAGGTTGCCTTCAATTGTTGTTTTAGCGTCGATGGTATTAACACCACCACCTCCGGCAGGAGTGCTGCTGCGACCGGAGTCCGTACTTTTTCCTTTAGTGTCTTTCCCGTTGTTGTTGCCGAACATTATTATCGTTTGTAAAAGATGTGCTGTAAGAAAGTGCGTTCGGTCATTTTATGTGAACACGGAGAACGTAAGAGATTCTCAAGGCTTTTTGGCTTCGGCCCAGACCATAAAATGACCGAGCCTACTCCTTTTTCACAAGGTTGAATCTCCCAGTACCTAAGCCTCACAACTTAAGACCGAATTGAATATGTCTAAACGAACCCGCTTAGACAAAGTGTGTGTTTGGCAAATGTAGATAAACCGTTCGGAAAGTGAAAAACTTACCGGCTCTTAGAATTGTGGACAGTAAACACCGCGGCGCTGACCACCACAAATTTTGTATTGGAGGGATAGCTCAAAGCCACCATTACCGTCCGTCGCTGTGTTCAGTGAGCTCGTATTGATGTCGTAGCTGAAGCCCAGCGCGAAGTTCTCGTAGTCGAAACGTGAGCTCAGGATGAGGGCATCCGTCAATACGCTGGAGTCATAGCGATTGGAAACACGCGTCCAAAGACCCAGCTGAAAAGACTGCGTGCTGCGGTTGCGGCCACCGTCGAGGAGGAACTTAACGTTCGTACCGGCGTTGACCTGGAAGCTCGGCCCCTGCGTCATCACAATCACTCCGGGAACCAGGCCGAAGCGTGAGCCCAGCATGAATTCACCACCACCGTGCATGGTGTAGCGACTGTAGAGGAGTTCGTCTGCGCTGCTGTCAAAGCTTTGATCAGCGCGGTTAAGGTGGTGGAAAGCACCACCTACGTAGAGGCTGTTGTGCTCATCAAAGACCATGAACCAAAGCAGGCCTGCTGCCAGGTCAGCGAATAGGAACTGATCGCGGTCAAAACCATTCTCTCCGCTCACGGCGTTGATGTCAAAGCCACCGTCACCGTCGTGCTGGGTACCCCAGCGAAGCGCCAGGAAGTTAAGGCTACGTTGTGCCGCGCCACCTTCTGCACCGGCTACGAGGTAGTTGCCATACTTGCGGCTACCGCCCATTTTCTTAGAGTAACTCAGGGAAATTTTTCCCGTTGTAGTGGCGAAGTCGGCCTGGCCGGCTTTGTCGCCCCAGAAAGTACCACCAATACCGAAAAAGTCGTTGCGGCCAACGGAAACCCGCTGGTCATAACTGACACTGTAGGTCTGGAAAGCGGAACTACCAAGAATGGAGGCCCACTGGCTACGATAGTTGACCGCAATGCGGCTATTACAGTTCATCACTCCCGTCATGGCCGGATTCAAATTGAGCGGTGACATGTAAAACTGGGAGAAGTGAATGTCCTGTGCTTGTAAGCCGAGTGCACAGAAAAAGACTAAACAAAAGGTCTGGAGTAACTTCATAATTTGGCTACACTAAAGTATTTGGGATCGGGAAGACAGATAGCATACCTGCCGTAGCTATGGACAAATGTAAACAAAACGCACCGAGGCACGGTAAGCCAGAGGCGTTAAAGTTGTCCGCTACTAGCCCTTAATGCAGGAATTGTCGAAAGCGTAACGTTCGAATGAAGTTTTTTAGTTTGTCAAAGGGGAAAGCTTCCTACGGATTGCGACTACTACCTCCGCCCTTTCTTCTTCTGCCAGTGCTTACTCGGAATCAGCGGCATGGGGTAGTCTACGCCAAGTTTTACGCCCTTGGCGGATTGCTCCCCATCAGAAAGCCTATCGGGTTGGTGAATCTCTTCGCAGGGTAAGGCAGATAGCTCCGGGCACCAAAGCTTAATGTATTCTCCATTTTCGTCATAGCGCTGAGCCTGGCTCAGAATGTTGAAGTAGCGATCTTCGCGCGGGTCGGAGCCTACACCGGCAACGTAGTTCCAGTTGCACCAGTTACTGGTGACGTCGTAGTCCGTCAGCTGGTACTCAAAGTATTCGGCACCGAGTCGCCAGTCGAGTTTGAGGTCTTTAACGAGGTAGCTGGCTACGTTCTGTCGGCCGCGGTTACTCATAAAACCGGTCTGGGCAATCTCGCGCATATTGGCATCAATGAAGGGAGTACCGGTCTGTCCGTCCATCCAGCGAGTAAAGGCGGCGGGGTCTTTGCGCCAGGACGAAGCCTCTCCTTTAGTACCTCCTTTATGAAAAATGGCGTTGCCGTGCTTCTTGCCCATCAGACGGAAAAAGTCTCGCCAGAGGAGCTCAAAAATAACCCAGTAGGTGCTGTTGTTAGCACCGTTCTTTTCTTCGTAGGCCCTTACTTCGGTATAAATTTTCTTTGGTGAAAGGCAACCATGTGCCAGCCAGGCACTGAATTTGGTGCTGTAATCGCTACCAATCAGCCCGTTCCGAGTTTCTTTGTAGGTTGAAATTGCTTGTGAGTCGAAGAGATAATAGGCTAGACGGTCGAGGCCAGCTGTTTCACCGCCCTGCCAGTGGATGGCGGCCCGCTTGTCTTCCGGCGGCGGGGTGATACCGAAATCGGAGAGGGTAGGGGTTTTGCCAAAATCAAGGCCATCTTCTTTGGCAAGCGGTATGCGCATCGGTGTGGGTAACGGATCACGAACGGGCGTGATGCGCTCGGTTTCTTTGCGGAACTGGGTGAAAATATCCGGCGTTTGGGTGATGGGGAAGGGTAAGTCAGCCGTGTAGTAGAGTAGCTTTCCACGGCTGTAGTAGACCTCCCGGCCGATGGCCCAAAGATTAGCTTCTACAGCATTTTGCACAACGAGTTCTTCCTGGGTGCGTTCCCGATTGCAGAAAACCCAGCTGGCGTGCGTTTGTTGGGTGAGCTCGACGAGTTCTTCCTCGGGTTTCCCGATCCGTATCAGTAAGTCTGCGCCACGCTTACGAAGGTTTTTTTGAAGGTCGAGCACGCTTTCCAACACAAACTTTGCTCGATGGCCTCCCATTTTGGGAAGACCCGTGTGCGGTAGCGTACCGCGCCATTCACGAGGGTCGAAGATGAACACGGGGAGGACCTCGTCGGCGTGTTTCAGGGCGTCCGTCAGGGCTTCGTTATCGTGTAGCCGCAGATCGCGACGAAACCAGACAATGGCGAGGCGTTTGCTCATGTTTTCGATCCAGATTAGTGATTATTAGTGTAACGAAGACCGGGACGTATGGTTGCGATTTAAAGGCTTATTTCTGAGCGGTATGACATTAGGATGATGAGCCGCGTTTTTGGGGCGCTTGCCGCAGGTGAAAAGAGATGTTTTGGGGCAAAGAAAGCCCGGATTAACCTCCAATGCTCCCTTTACCATCATTGCACCTGCGGTGAGCGCCGCTGAAGCTACTAAGGTGATTAACTTTGGCATTATGGCTGATACAGAAAACAAGGCAAACGAAGGTCTCATTAAGGATCGTTTTGAGCTCCTTCTTGGCGAACTGCAAACCATCATCTATGTTTTTTATGGCCTTCTTGTCGGCCTGGGGATGCTCTATAATTATTTTCGCTACCGGGAGTTTGGAATCAATATTTTTGAATACGCAAGCGTCCTGGATTTCCTCATCGCCCCCTTTAGCGACCTGCGAATTTTACTTATGGCTGCCGGCGTGTGCTTGTTCTGTTACCTGATGTACCGTTTTGATCTCTGGATTGCCCGCAAATATCCCCGCTTTTACAACGTCATGGCCTTCGGGCAGGCTAAGCGACGGGGCTACAAAAATTTTAGAAATATATCACTCTTTCTTACGCTGATATGGTGCATAGGTGTATACGCATTTGCCTACGGAAAAATGTCTGAAAGAGATGTCAGGAACAGCCCGCTCATTACCCTTGTTTATAACGACGGCAGCGAAGACTCTGGCCGGATGATCGGTAAAACCAGTGAGGTGTATTTTCTGCTGAAAGGGAATGATAGCGTAGAAATCATTCCACTTTCCGGAGATTTGCGGAAGGTTAAGCTGGGGAATTAATAGACCAGAAGTTAGCCTTTTAAATACTTCGGTACCGAAAACCGCTGCCCATAGCGCTCCTGAAGTTCTTGGCATCGCTTTCGGAAAGCCTCCTTTCCGTAGCTTTCGAAATAGCGCAGTGTTCCGCCCGTGTAGGACGGGAATCCCCAGCCATAAACACTGGCCAGGTTGGCGGCTGCTGGCTCCGTAATTACCTTTTCTTGCAGGCACCAGCCAGACTCAATTACCTGGCTGAACAGGAAGCGATCTTTCATGCGCGTTCGGAAGTATTCTGTTTTGGTGACGGGAAAGTGCTCCCCTATTCCTTCCCACAGCAGGGCGGGGCCGCTTTCTCCATATTCATAGAAGCCCGCCCGCTTTTTTTGTCCGCCACGATTCAGGTCATTCAGCATTTTCTGCAGCGCCGGTACGGCGGGGTGCTGCTGGTATTTACTGCCATAGTGATTGGCGGCCTGTTGCTCGTAACGGAGAACGAGGTCGAGACCCAGCTCATCCGCCAGGGCAAGCGGACCGGCAGTCATGCCTGCCTGCCGTCCCATATTCTCAATGAGAGCTGCGGGGTAACCTTCGTTGAGCATCGTTACACCCTCCAGGATATATGTATTGAGTACCCGGGCGGCAAAGAAGCCCCAGGTGTCCTTCACAATTACGGGAATTTTTCGAATGGCGGTGGCAAAGTCAAAGGCTCTGGCAATGGTCTCTTCGCTGGTTTTTTCTCCTTTGATGATCTCTACCACGTAGGTTTTTTCTGCAGGAGAGAAAAAGTGAACCCCGACGTAGTTTTCTGGTCGTAGGGCAGCATTCCCTAACTCTGTAATCGGAATGGAGATGGTGTTGGTCGCGAAAACAGCAAAGTCGTCGAGCTTCTCCTCCGCCTCCCGGGTTACTTTTTGCTTGACGGACTTGTTCTCGAAAACGGCTTCCACCACAATATCGCAGTCCGCAAAGTCAGCGCTCTTATCAGTAGTCGTAATCCGGCTCAGCAATTCTTCCCGTTCTTCCGGCTGGAAAGTTCCCCGCTCGATGTATTCATCAATGCGTTCGATGACGTAATCCCGGCCACGGTCGGCAATGGGTTGGCTGACGTCCTTAAGCGTCACCTGAAGACCATTGCGCAGACACAGGAAGGCGATACCTGAGCCCATGCGCCCTGCTCCGATGATACCCACTCGCCGCGGGCGAAATTTACCATAGCCTTTTGGCCGACCAAGGCCGTTGGTCCGAATTGCCTGCTTATCGAACCAAAAGGTAGAAATCATGTTTTTGCTCACCTCTCCGGTCACGACTTTGGCGTAGTAGCGGCTGTCAATTCGATAGGCGGTTTCAAAGTCTACCTTGGAGCCCTCCGCCAACAAATCAATAATGGCACGCTTAGCGGGGTAGAGATCGTTCGTGTTGGCACTCTGCCGGGCGGTGAGTAGCCGGATGCGGTGGCCAAGGTTAGGGTCGGCGGCGGTGCCGCCAGGAATTTTTCCCTCCGCCTCATCCCACGGTCTACGGGAAGGAGGGTCTGATAGGAGCCAACGCTTGGCCCGGCGGATGAGGTCTTCCTGATCCGTCGCCAACTCATCGATGATGCCAACTTTCAGCGCCTCCTGAGGGCTATACCTCCGGCCTTCGAGTAAGAGAGGGTAGGCCCGCTCAATGCCCAGCAGCCACAGGAGCCTGATGACAGCACCCCCACTGGGAATCAAACCAATTTTTACTTCGGGGTGGCCCAGTCTGATCTTAGGGTCGGCCAGGGCAATGCGGTGGTGACAAGCTAACGCCAACTCAAAACCAGTCCCGATGGCGTCTCCGTTAATGGCCGCTACTACTGGTACACCGGGAACTTCCAGGTCACGAAGGAAGGCTTTGAGGTGCTGGGCGGCTTCAAAGGCTACTTTAGGGTCGGCCAGTTTCATCAGGTAGGCGAGGTCTCCGCCCTGCAAGAAGTCTTTCTTCGCCGAGGTAATGATCACCCCCCGGAGCCGACCAGCATCCTTTTCCTTCTGCAAGTGACTGATGACGGGCTGAAAAGCAGCCACCAGCTCGTGGTTGAGCAGATTGCTCGTCCGGTCCGTCATGTCGAGAATGAGGGTGACGATGTTGTCGGTGTCCTTACGGTAGTTAATCATCTTGGTTGCAGGTTACAAGGTAATGGGTTCAGGTTGCATGTTGCAGGTTGCAGGGTACAACCTGCAACCTGTAACTTGTACCCTGGTCAAACTCTTTCAATAATGGTAGAAACCGCTAAGCCAGCTCCGGCATCAATGGTCAGGCTTCCAAGATTCAGATCTCGGCGTTCGAGTTCGTCCAATAGATGGCAAAGCATCATGCCGCCGACTGCCCCCAGGGGCTCTCCGAGGGAGATAGCGCCGCCGAGCACGTTATAGTTTTCGTGCGGGATGTCTTGATCGCGGCGAAAGCGAATGGCGGAAGCGGCGAAGGACTCGTTGAATTCCCAGAGGTCGATGTCTTTATTCGTCAGCCCGGCCTTTTGCACGGCCAGGTCGGAGGCGTTAGCGCCGCCGGTGAGCAGGGTGGCGTCTACAGCGCTCATGGCCACGGCGCGGATGCGCGCGCGCGGTTTCAGCCCGAGTTCGTCGCCCGCCGTTTTGTTGCCAAGCAGGCAGAGGGCACAGCCATCAGCTGCTTTACTGGTGTTGCCAGAGGTATGTCGGTGGTCAACGTGATCCACCAGCGGGAAGCGGTGGAGCGCCATTTCGTTGAAGCCCGCAAGGCCCATCTCGGCGAAGCGCGGTGACAGTTCGGCCAGATCTTCAGCCGTAAGCTCTGGCTGCGGAATGGCGTCTTTATCGAGAATCACGAGCCCATTATCATCCGTAATCGTTTCGATGCTGGCAGCGAAGTGGCCGTCTGTGATCGCAGCGCAGGCTTTGTTATGGCTATGAACGGCGTAAGCATCGAGCTCTTCTTTCCGGATACCGTAGGTGCTGGCCACTAAATCAGCCGCAACGCCTTGCGGGATGTAATGGCTGTTAATGATGGTGGAAGGATCGTTCATCATCGGCCCGCCGTTGAGGTAAGTCGGTACGCGACTCATGCACTCGATGCCGCCGGCAATCATAACTTCCCCGTAGCCGGCTACGATGCGGGCGGCGGCCAGGTTAATCGCTTCCAGGCCTGAGGTGTTGAAACGGTTGATTTGCAGGCCACCACGAGCATTTGACCAGCCAGCGTTCAGCAATGCCGCTCGGGCCAGATTATAGCCTTGGTCTCCGGCTGGCGTGTTGCAACCAATGATCAGATCGTCAATACTGGCGGGAAGGTCCTCCTGTCCGCTTCGGCGCTGGAAAGCTTTCAGGCACTGGCTGAGTAGGTCGACGGGTTTGACTTCGTAGAGGTCCGCTGTACCATCAGCACGGCCGCGGGGGCTGCGGAGAACGTCGTAGATGAAGGCTTCGGTTGGCATGTTGGTCTTTTAGTTCGTTGGTCCTTTAGGCTGCCGCTTGTTGGAGGCACTGGAGGTTGGGGCGCGGCCGCAGGTGCCATGTCCCCTGTCCGGGCCTCCGGCCCGGTCCCCAAGGGGGGAAGCGTTTTGGAGCAGGGTAAAGGTAGATCACAAAACTACTAAGCCTGAGGGAAAGGGAAGGGAACTTAAGGCCGTAGGCTTTTTTAATTTCCTAATTAATAATTAGTCGGTTCAGCTTCCGAGATGATAAATGGGATCTCCTCCCGAATGGCCTTCCGTTTGGCGAAGGGCATGTCGTCGCTGTAGGGTTCGTTGAAGAGCTCCTGCGCTTTTTCGTCCCAAAGCTGTTCATAAGCGGCTTTTAGGGCATTATAGACTTTGAGATATCTGTCAAAATTAGTACCCCGTTCATTTTGCAAACTGATGATCGCCTCCTTCGGGGATGTTGCTAAATCCGGCTTGTTCTCCGGGTTCGCGATGAACGCTTTGGTCATTTTCGTTAATCTCGACCAAGGAACCTCTTTACCTCTCACGAAAATCTTTCCGGAGCCTTTGACTTTTACATCCAATACGTTACGGGCTTTTATCTTATCTCCTCTTGTCTGAACGATGTCTTCGGTCTCCAGCATCTGGATGACATAATGATCGGCATTCTGGGGCTGGCTTGGCATTTGGTATTCTTCCTGAGGAGTGCAGGAGAGAAGGTAAAGGCTTAAAAGTAGAATTGTGACATAGTGATAGGGCATGATCATAAAATTAGGAAATCTAATATCGTTCTCGAGGCGGCAGTTGTGAAATGGTTGTAAATCTTTGATGCCTTATCTGGGCTGAAGCCCAGACCTGTGCAACAAAGCTCTATCGAGCTGGGCCGTAAAAAGATGGGCTTTATCACGTCTGAGCCGCCTCCAACATAGGGTGGTCAGAATTTTTGACTGCTTACCTTAGAAAACCTCTCCCCCTGCCCCTCTCCGGAGGAGAGGGGTGACCCTTCGGCACTAATTATCAGTAAATTATAAGGTTTTCACTCTCTAGCAATAATCTAATTCAGAGTGGTGAATCTCAAATTCTAACCACCCTACCTCCAACATGCGGCAGCCTAAAAGACCAACGTACTAACAGACTAACACCTACTTCCCTCTCCGTTGATCATCAATGGCCTTAACGAGGGCCTTCACTTCGGTACTGAAGTCCTTATTCAATATCCATTTCAGGTAACCGGGATCTTTACCGAAGACATCGGCAACGTTCTGGCCGGAGTACTTGCCAAAGTTGAATTGTGGCGTTCCGTCGGGGCCTTTCTTAAGGCGGCGGGTGGCGTCGAGGAAGCGCTCGTCCTGACAGAATTCCGCGACGGAGTCGAGGTTTTCAAAGGGATGGCTCACCTCACCGTCATCATTTTTGAATTCCGCTCCGGCGTAGTGTTTCAGCTGTCCACGGAAGATGTCTACGGTGGCGCGGACGTCGGCCAGGGCGTCGTGGGCGTTTTCCATTTCCTTGCCGGCGTAGAACTTCAGGGCTGCGCTCAGGGTGCGGGGCTCCATACGGTAGAAGATGTGCTGGGAGTCAATGAGACGTCGCTTGCTGGTGTCGAGGTAAATGCCCGCCCGGTAAAACTCTTCCTGAAGGAGCGGAACATCGTAGCGATTGGAGTTGTAGCCACCGAGGTCGGAGTCGCCAATGAATTCGTAAATCTCTTTAGCGAGGTCGGTAAAGGAGGGCTCGTCTTTCAGGTCTTCGTTCGTCATACCGTGAATGGCGGCGGCCTCAGCGCTGACCGGGACTCCCGGGTTGATCTTTCGCTCGTACTCGGCCGGTTCCCGGCCGTCAGCGAAGAGTTTGATCATGGCAATTTGCACGATGCGATCCTGAACAATGTTCAGTCCGGTAGCTTCAAGATCGAAGAAAACCAGGTCGTTCGGCAAGGGTAGCATGGTATAATCTTTAGGTTGGAAGAATGACGGTTGGCAAGGTACGTTTATTTCGTTCCGGGCAAGGGCCCTGAGCCCTGCTTTTCAAGAAGCTTTTTTTGCACCTGCGTCCGCGGCTCCCACTGAGCTTGCCGAAGTGCCCATACTTCCGTCTGCTCAAAAGGGCTTTTTGTCGAATTTTAGCGCGCAGAGTTAACCTGCTTGGCTATGTTGTGTTGTTACTACAGAATAGAACCCGTTTAAATTTTTCGTTCGCGACCTTATCCGCGCCCTTATTTCCTCTGGCTTCGTTACGAAAAACCTCTTATAGTTAAGGCTATGCTCAATTTTTCGCGTCTTGCCAGAGAAAATAAGGGCTGCGGAGCGGCCAGCTCAGAAAAGTTTAAACGGGTTCATAACAAGCTAATTGACCAATTATATGATTTCGGTATTTCCCCTCTCCCAACCTAATATGCTCGGTTTCACCCTTGACGGTGAAGTAGATGAAGAAGGCATCCGTAAGCTGCTTATCGCCGTAGAGGCTAAGGTCATTACCCACGGCAAACTTCGCCTGCTGGGGAACATCAAAAACGTTGGTGGTTTTCAGAGCTTTCAGACGTTTTGGAAGACGCTGAAAACTAAAAAAGAGCTGTGGGATAAAATTGAGAAGTATGCCATTCTGACTGATCACGGTTGGCTAGCGTCCCTGACGGGTTCCGTCGACTGGCTGACGCCCCGTATGGAGATCAAAACATTCAGTCTGGCCGATGGCGAGTTAGCGCATGCCTGGCTCAAACTAGATCCCATGGAAGAAAGCTCGGAGGGCCTCAAAGAAATTGATCTTGGAGATGAGCGTCTACTCGGCTTGGCGATTATTGGTAAAATGACAACGGTCGATTACGACCGGATCAACCTGTTAATTGAGGAGCAAGCGCAGAAATACGGCCAGGCTCGCGTCATGCTCGAAGTAGTGAGTACCGAATTCTCCGGTCAGGCATTGCTTGAAGACATCAAATCAAGCATCAAGAACTATAAAAATGTGGATCGGCTCGCCGTCATCGGCGATCAAAGTTGGCTCAAAACTACCGTTCGGCTCGGAGATCTCCTCACGCCAGGGCTGGAGTTAGCGGCTTTCTCTACGGTGGAGCGGAAGCGGGCGGTGGCTTGGTTGGGGTAAAACGCGGAGCGTTTTTTTAGACGTTCGCTTCGCTCTCTTTTAGGGCTTCGGTTAAGAGGCTTTGCCGAAGCCCTACAAGGCCGAAGGCCGTCTACAAGAAAACCAAGCGAAGCGCGGTTTTCGCCTTCAAGCGTAGCGTCTACTAGCCGAAAATA
>CALIGP010000133.1 GCA_938021455.1 uncultured Lewinella sp.
CCGCACTATCGTATATTTGCGGCCCAAATAATCCCCCATGAAGATTGCCGTTGTTGGAACGGGCTACGTTGGCCTGGTAACCGGAACCTGTTTTGCTGAAACCGGAAACGAAGTAATTTGTGTAGACATCGATGCCGATAAGGTAGAAAAAATGCGACAGGGCGAAGTGCCGATCTACGAACCCGACCTGGAGGTGCTCTTTGAGCGCAACCAAAGACAAGGACGTCTTAGTTTTACGACAAACCTGCAAGAAGCCGTTGATCATGCGGAGATCATTTTCCTAGCATTACCAACGCCACCCGGAGCGGATGGCTCAGCGGATTTACGCTTTATCCTTGGAGTAGCTGCGGAATTATCAAAAATGATCACTCGGTACACGGTAGTTGTTGATAAGAGTACCGTGCCCGTAGGTACCGGCGAACAAGTACACGCAGCGCTGGCGGAGCACTTAAACGAAGAGCTGTTTGACGTAGTCTCTAATCCTGAATTCCTGCGCGAGGGGGTCGCGGTAGACGACTTCCTGAAGCCGGATCGTGTTGTGATCGGCACGTCCAGCTCTCGAGCTGAAGATAGTATGCGTCGGTTGTATGAGCCATTTGTTCGCTCTGGCAATCCGATCATCTTCATGGACGTACGTTCCGCCGAAATGACCAAATATGCCGCCAACTCTTACCTGGCCACACGTATTTCATTCATGAACGAGATCGCTAACCTTTGCGAAATAGTGGGGGCTGATGTCGACGCCGTTCGTAAGGGAATGGGCAGTGACACACGGATCGGTAAGCGATTCCTTTTCCCAGGTGTCGGGTATGGAGGCTCCTGCTTCCCGAAAGATGTACAGGCTCTTGCCCGTACGGCAGGACAGCACGACTACGATTTCCGCATTCTGGATGCCGTAATGAACGTCAACGATTACCAACGACTCCGGATTGCCGATAAAGTAGAAGCGTACTACGGGAAAGACCTGAAAGGAAAAACGATTGCCCTCTGGGGGCTGGCCTTCAAGCCCAATACAGACGATATTCGCGAGGCACCAGCCTTGTACACCATCGATCGTTTACTAGCCGCCGGAGCGCAGGTGCGGGCATTTGATCCGGAAGCCATGGAAAACGTGAAAGCTATTTATGGGGACAAGGTGACGTTCTGCGAAGATCAATACGAAGCGTCTACCGGTGCAGATTGTCTCGCAATTATGACCGAATGGTCTGTTTTCCGGACGCCTAATTTCGACAAATTAAAGGACGCCCTGAGCAAACCGGTCATTTTTGATGGTAGGAACCTCTACGATCTCCGCCGAATGGTAGAAGCTGGTTTCTACTACGACAGCATCGGCCGCACCACGGTGGGCTAAAACCATTTGCTCATGAGAATTGCCATTCTTGGAACCGCTTACCCCTACCGCGGCGGCCTGGCCGCCTTTAACGAGCGGTTAGCAACGGAGCTGGCAAAAGAGCACGAAGTAACGATCTATACCTTCAACTTGCAGTACCCGAACTTTTTGTTCCCGGGGAAGTCACAATATGCCGATGGCCCCGCACCGGAAGGCCTGAATATCGTCCGCTGCATCAACTCCGTTAATCCACTGAACTGGCTCTTCACCGGAAAGCAAATCCGCAAAGGAAACTACGACATGGCCATTATCGGCTTCTGGCTACCGTTCATGGGGCCTTGCCTTGGCACCATTGCCCGACGGCTTGACTGCCCGGTTATATCCGTAGTACATAACATCATTCCCCATGAGCCAAGGCCCGGAGACCCCGCATTTGCCCGTTATTACTGCAATAGTTCCGATGCCTTTCTTTCTCTTTCGGAATCCGTACGGGATGACCTCCGTCGCTTCGTAGGAGACAAACCCTCCGTTATCTCCCCGCATCCGGTCTACGACCACTTCGGAGAGCGAACCAGTAAGGAAGCAGCCCTGGCTAAACTCAACCTCGATCCCAACTTCGACTACCTGCTTTTCTTCGGGCTTATCCGTGATTACAAAGGCCTCGACCTGCTACTCAAGGCCTTCGGGGACGATCGCTTCCGAAACCGGACAATCAAGCTCCTCGTCGCCGGAGAGTTTTACACCGATCGGGTACCCTACGATCAGCTAATTAATCAATACCAGCTCAGCGACCGGGTTATTATCAAGGACATTTTTATTCCGGACGACGAAGTAGCCGACTACTTCAACGCTGCCGATCTTCTGGTACAACCCTACAAAACGGCTACCCAAAGTGGCGTGACGCAAATCGCTTACCACTTCGAAAAACCAATGATCGTTACGGACGTTGGCGGCCTGGCGGAAATGTGCCCCGACGGACGAGTAGGCTACGTCGTCCCTCCTCACCCAGCCCCCATTGCGGATGCCATCCTACGATACTTTGATGAAACAGACCGAGGGGCCATGACAGAAATGATCCGGGAAGAAAAAAAACGCTACGATTGGGCAATCATGGCGGATCGTTTGATGGAGCTATATCGAGTAGTTCAGGAGAAAAATTAAAAAAAGCAGATTTTTTTTAAAAGGGACCGAACATCTGAAAATAGGCTGCCGTTGAACCCGATAACAGTGAAAGTTCTGACCTTTGTGAGAGGCCCCGTTTATAATAACCGGGCCTCTCGTTTTTTAGGTACGGCCTCCAAACAACCAGACAGCCGTCTCTGTCGTTTTAGTTTTATGCTAAAGTGGCTGCTCATTTTTCCCATTCGTTTATATCAGGTGACTTTGTCTCCCCTGCTCGGTCCCAATAAGTGCCGGTACCAACCTACTTGTTCCCACTATGCCATTGAAGCAATTCAAGTGTGGGGACCGCTAAAGGGGAGCTGGCTGGCCGCTAAACGAATTGGCAGCTGCCACCCTTGGGGTGGCCACGGCCACGACCCGGTCCCCCAAAAGCCGGGTGCCGACAAAACCGAAAAACAAGATTCCTTATCTTAGAGCTTGCTTAAAAAATCTTTCCATGAAAACATTCTCCAAGCTATCCCTTTTTGCCCTTATCGCGTGTTTCTCCCTTGGCCTCAATGGTCAGGGTATAGAATTTTTCCACGGTAGCTGGGAAGAAGCCCTGGCAAAGTCTGAGGCTGAAGGCAAACTGATCTTCGTAGACGCCTACGCCAGCTGGTGTGGCCCCTGTAAAAAAATGGCCGCCAACGTTTTCCCCTTGGAGGAGGTTGGAGACTACTTCAACGCTAATTTCATCAGCATGAAGTTCGACATGGAAAAGGCAGAGTCTACCGAATTTCGGGAAAAGCACAGCGTTCGTGCCTTCCCAACGCTATTCTTTATCAACGGTAAGAATGAGGTCGTACATCAGGTAGTGGGTGGTAAGCAAGCGCAGGGGCTGATTTCTGCCGGTGGGGCTGCCATGGCTAAAATGGACGATCTGCCCGCTCTCGGAGAGCGGTGGGAAAGCGGTGACCGTGACAGCAAGCTGGCCTTCACCTACATCCGTGCTCTCGTGCGTCGCGGCGAGCCCCACATGAAGGTAGCTAACGACTATCTCCGGACACAGAAAGATCTGACGAGTGAGGACAATCTGAACATCTTACTGATTTCTGCCACTACGGCTGATAGTCGAATCTTTGATTTGATGATGAATAATAAAGCTGGTATTATTGCTCAGGCTGGGCAAGCAGCCTTTGATCAGCAAGTCAGAACGGCCGTCAACGCCACCAAGAACCGCGCCATTGAATTCAAGGATGAGAGCTTGCTTAAGACGGCCGTGAAAAAGCTATCAAGTGTAGACCCCTCCGCTGGTAAGCAACTAGCACTCCAGGGCGCTTATGAACTGGCCGCAAAGGGAACCGATTCGAAGGCTTTCTACAAAGCAACCAGTAAGTACCTCGATAAGGCCGTTGGTGATGACATCAACAAACTGACCGATGTTTACAAAGTCGTGTCTACCTCCCGCTTCATCCATGAGCAAAAGATCCTCGATCTGGCCGTTGATGCCGGCTCGCGTGCAGCTGCAGGGGACCCTAAGGGTGGATTTCAGAAATACTACCGACTGGCAGATTTCCTCTTTAAGCAGGGAAGAGGAGATCAAGCGCTCGGCTTCGCTAAGCAGGCCAAAGAAGCACTGGACCCCAAGCAGGCCAACTACATCCGGGCCGTAGACGGCCTGATCAAGCGGATTGAAGAGGCGCGGTAGCACACAGGACAATCGCATTTCTAAGTCGATTTTGATCCCTTCGACAAGCTCAGGGACCGGTTTCCGGGTATAGTCACCGTCCAAAAAATTGCCTGGGGCGAATTTTTGGACGGCTCCCTTCGCAACTAGCCGGTGGCTGAGCTTGTCGAAGCCACCAAAATATTCTAATGCATTGTCCTGCGCTAGCCTCTATCTACAGATATTGTATAGCGGGAATTACCTTCGTGGCGTGTTGCCCCGACGGAAAGCGTATGCCTTCAACGGAGTAACCTATTAACTACTACCTAACGGATTTCCCATATGTACCCAGATCTATCCTACCTTTTTCATGACCTCTTCGGTACGGCGAGGGATAACTGGCTGAGCATCTTTAAGACCTTCGGTTTTTTCCTGTTGCTGGCCTTCCTGGTGGCTGCCAGGCTACTGAAGTGGGAATTGGAACGGCGGGAAAAACTCGGACAGCTGAAACCCGTTCGAACTACAATCATACCCGACAAGACGGTAACGGTTTACGACTATGTCTTCAACGCATTGTTTGGCTTTGTGATTGGGTACAAAGTCCCTTACGCCATTTCTAATATCGACGTTTGGAAGCGCGATCCCGGTGGGGTACTACTCTCACTGGAAGGGTGGTGGTGGAGCGGGCTTGTCGTAAGTGGCATCTTCCTGGCCTACTACTTGTATTTAGGGCGCAATCAACAAGCGGAGGTCGCAAAGGAGGTGAACGTTTATCCCTCTGACCGGGTAGGCCCCATCACCATGATGGCCGCCGTTGGCGGCATTTTGGGAGCGAAATTCTTTGCCATCATCGAATATCTGCCGCGCTTCTTTGAAGACCCGCTGGGGGTATTACTGAGTGGGGACGGGCTGGCTATCTATGGAGGTCTTATCGGTGGTGCACTGGCCGTTTACCTCTATCTAAGAAAACATAAGATTAAACCCGTTCCGGTGCTGGACGCCGTAGCTCCCTCCCTGATTATTGCCTACGGCGTAGGCCGAGTCGGCTGCCAACTGAGTGGTGACGGCGACTGGGGAATTGTCGCGAAGGCCATTCCCGATTGGTGGTTTTTGCCCGATTGGGTTTGGCGCTTTGATTTTCCGCACAACGTGCTGGGGCGCGGCGAAAAAATACCTGGCTGTGACCTGGAATACTGCACGCAACTGGCCGAGGCCGTCTACCCTACGTCCATTTATGAAGTCTTAATGGCATTTACCATCGGTGGCTTACTGTGGGCTCTGCGCAAACGACTGACGGCTATTCCCGGGCTACTGTTTGCGATCTACCTCTTCTTTAATGGTGTAGAGCGATTCTTTATCGAGTTCGTTCGAGTGAATGATCGTTACAACCTACTCGGGGTAGAGCTCAGTCAGGCGCAGATTATCGCCATTTGCTTTATGCTGGCGGGTCTGATTGGTGGCTCGTGGGCGACGAAGCAGGCGAGCAGGCAAAAGATCGTTTAGCGGGCGACGGTGCGCAGGTGCAGAGGGAGGTTTTTGAAGGCAATGCGGACAGCGGAAGAA
>CALIGP010000134.1 GCA_938021455.1 uncultured Lewinella sp.
AATGAGCCGGAACAGAGTTTCTACGCCGAGGCAACGGTGGGGGAGGACATCGAGGTGACGAACATCCTCGACCGCCGTTTTAGCGGATACCTGAACTTTCGACTGCCCGTTGGCCGTGATGTTGAGTTAAGCCCGCGCATCTACGCGTTTTCCCAGGGGCCGCATACCGTAGCTAATGTGGGAAGCAATATTCGCTTCCTAATGAATGATTCGAATGGTGCCGCTTTCCACCTTGGGGTGTACCTCCGAACGGTCGGCAACGAAGAAGAGTTCGGCATCGATAGCGCCGTAGCGGCCATGGGATTGGAAATCTCCAATTTCCTCCTCGGTTTCAGTTATGATATCGGCCTGAACGGCCTGCAGACCAATCGCCGCCATCAGGGGGCTTTTGAAATAAATATTGCCTATTTAGGACAGTCAGATGACGACGAATCCGTCCCTTGCCCTAAGTTTTAGCAGCTTGTTTTTATCTTACCGTCCAGTCTTCCCCGTTTTTAGAAAGCATCCCCTTGAAATGAACAGTTTACGTACCATCTTTCTGTTTTCTTGTTTCGTTTTATTCACTTGTTCTCTTACCGCTCAAATTGAATGGTTGAGTTGGGAGCAAGCGGTAGAGAAAAATAAGCAACAGCCCAAAAAAATTCTCGTTGACGTTTATACTGACTGGTGTGGTTGGTGTAAAACGATGGACAAAAAGGTGTTTGCCGATCCGGTGATCGCTGCCTATGTGAAGAAACACTTTTACGCCGTCAAGTTTGATGCGGAGCAAAAGGAGACGCTGAAGTATGATGGGCATACCTTCAGCTTCAATACCGAAATCGGTCGGCGGGGGTCCCACGAGCTGGCTTACGCCCTATTAGACGGCCGGATGAGCTACCCAAGTATCGTTTACCTGGACGAAAACCGAGACCGGATCAGCATTAGCCCGGGCTTTAAGCCTGCGGATAAGTTCATCAATGAGTTAAACTTCATTAAGGGCGGGCACTACCGGACAAAGACCTACCAGGAGTTCCTGGCTACTTTAGGAAAGAAGTAGATTTCTATTGTCGTTGGTTGAGCCTTGCGTTGCTTGGCTGGCCCAACGATAATAGGGAAATTTTGGGCGCGCACGCAGGTGCAAAGGAATGTTATGGGGCTGTGCCGCTGACCTACCGCGCATAGTAAGCCGTAATACCTGCTTTGCCGAGCACGTGCTCAGCTGCCACAAATAGAACCATAGCTGGAGAGGCGTCCGGCCCAATGCCCAGCGAATCCGTTTTTAAGGCATAAATCTCGAGGTGGTAAGCGTGTGGCTTGTCTCCCGGAGGCGGGCAAGCTCCGCCATAACCAGTACTTCCGTAACTGTTGTTTACCTGTACGCTGGAGCCGGGCATCCCGGTTTGGCTGGCGTTAGCAGCAAGTTCATTAACGGAGGCCGGGATATCGAAGGCACACCAGTGCCACCATCCTCCGGGGCCGGGGGCGTCCGGATCATGGAGGGTAATCATAAAACTCTTGGTTCCTTCCGGAGCATCAGACCACGAAAGCTGCGGACTCTTATTACCGCCACCGGCGCCGAAGTCATGGTACACGTTCTGATTGGGTACTTGCCCGCTAAATTCATTACTGCTTAGGGTGAATCCTGCCATGATCAATTGTGTTTTTGGGAATAACGTGAGGTGGGGGAGTGGGTTCAAAATCGAATAGCCGCACCAGGTATGGCACGGCTATTCGCTAATCTTTTAATGGAGGCAAATTATTACCGAACGAGTAAACGTTCCAGTAAGCGCCCGTTCTCACCGGACAGCTCTACCAGGTAGATGCCTGGCTGAAGGCTGGCGGTAGGAACAGGAATAAGCTCGTTACCGGCCGTAAGACGGAGGCCGTTCCGGTTCAGTTCGCGGCCCGTGATATCCAGAACACGAAGCGTATAGTCTCCGGCAACTTCAGGGCGGACACTCAGGCTCACGGGGCCATTAGCTGGGTTGGGGAAGAGGCGGGTTTCGCTGAAGCCCGGGTTGCGAGTACTCACGGGAGTACCCTCTTCGAAAGTTAGAATGGTGGGGGAGGTGCTACCATTGTCTCCGCTCGTGCCGGAGGCACGGTTGACGAGGTTACCAACAACGTACATCTTAATCTCTCCGGCTCCAGCTTCTGGCGCTGTCCATTCAAAGGTGAAGGTGCTGTCTACATTGGGCGTGTTGTGCTCAGCGTATTGACGGCCAGAACCCGCAGGCCCCGTACTGATCTGTACACCCGTTCCCGGAGAACCCATCACGCCGGCTACATTATTGCTTGCGTCGAGTATCTGAGACTGGAAGCCACGGGCTGCCGGGGCCTCCATGGTATGGCCTACGGCTACGGTGACGGTATAGGTTTGCCCGGGGCGATAGCTGGTCGGGTTGGCCTCATCACCATTCTCGTCGGAGAAGGTAATCGCTAGCTGCGGTTCTCCGAAGCTACCAGTGTTGTGGCAGGTGTTACAGGTAGATTCCATCCCACCTCCGGCGCTTGGCGCGCCAGTGTAGTAGTTTCCATTAGCGGCCGGGCCGCTTGAATTAGCCAGAAAGAGTACCGTAGCTCCAATGGTCAGGAAGATGGCGAGGAAACGAAAAGAAGAAAAGTTTTTCATAGTTGATTTTTGAGAGCGGGGTCTTTGTTCTGAGCGGACACACTAAGATTTAATGTATCTACTCTAATTCGAGTGAAAGATAGTTCACATAGGCTTAACCGAATTGTCAGGCTCTTTGCTTTTAAGCTTAATACTTTGCACCTGCGGTCCCGCGCCCTGCTTTAACCCAGGTAGGTTACCCTACATTATTGGTGCATAGCCAGCCAGGCATTCGGATCGAAGTAGGCAATCGCTTTGCGCTCGAAAGGGTCTTTTCGGAACTCGCCTATTCCTTTGCGGAGGTCCTCGAAAATACTATCATATTCTCCCCTGGGAACTTTAAGTAAGCGGCGTAAGGT
>CALIGP010000135.1 GCA_938021455.1 uncultured Lewinella sp.
ATTAGCCTGCCTCCACTTCCACCACCACCTGGGCCAAAACAACGGTCGGTTCGATTGTTAGTGCTTCCGCCCTGGCCACCGTTTAGAGAAATGTCAGGACTGCCACTTACAATGTCAGCTATTACCATCACTGTCCCTCCGGCACCACCGCCTCCTGCACCGTCTCCAGTAACGGTGCTACCTACTCGCCCATTAGCAAGTAGTTCGGTGCCTTCCGTAAATACAATTTGCTCCGCCCATAAAACGATAAGGCCACCTCCGTTTCCACCGTTAGCGTTATTGCTATTGTTAGCATGACCGGCCCCGCCGCCACCGCCCAGGTATATACGATCTCCTTCGTTGGCTAATCCACGACCACCCCTGCCAGGGAAAGCTCCTCTACAGGCTCTGTTGAAAATACCATTAACCACGTTAATACCGCCGCCACCTCCTTCTGCTGTGTTCCCACCACCGCCGCCACCAGCATTGTGATCATTTCCGCCGCCGCCGCCATTGGCTGCAGGAGCTCTTCCTTGTTCTTGACCTATGGATATACTCGCTATCCCTTCTGCCCGTGGAGAACCCCGCCAATCATCCATGCCATAAATTTCTCCATTAATCACGGTAAAGCGACCACATTGACTGTCAGACTCGTTACCGCCTGCTCCCCTAAAGCCTGAACCGCTGGCGTTAAAAGTTCCGCCAAGTGTTAACAGGTCGTTAGCTGCCAGAAACATTACTCCGCCAGTCTGACCGTCGAAAGCCTGATTAATGGTTAGGCCATCAAGCAGGGAGAGCTCTTTATCTGCGCTGATTCCAATAGCTTGACTAGTGGCAAGATCGTAATCATTGATGATGGGATTGGCCAGGAAAACAGTGTCTCCACCCTTACGAACGACTTTATTCAAATCGTAATGTCCAGCTCCCCTGAGAGCGTTCACGTAGCCTGTTTCACTTCCGCCAAGATTTATTGTGGCTCCACCATGTTGGTAGATCATTACGTGGGAAGCATTGGTGTTTGCCAGACCCCCACGTAACCAGGCCTCCGCTCTATTTAGCTCCGTTATTTGATGGTAGGTGTTTTGAGCGCTAAGCACAAGTGAGAAAACAACTAAAATAATAGAGATAGAGAATTTCATTGGCAAGTCGTCAGTTGAGCACAAAGATATGAGGGGGGCTACAAAACAGCACTATTTCAAGCCTTAATTGATGTAGGAACAGCTTGTTAAGCAGAGTTTTAACTTATTGGGCTTATTGGGTAGTTCGTCAGTTGCCTGACTTTTTTACGGGTTTTGCTGTCACACTTTAGGGGTTGTGGGCTTATAAGGGTGTGTATTAAATAAAGATTAAAACCCATTAAGTTATGAGACAGCCCAAGCATTCTATCCTATATTTACTATCGTTAAGAACTTTAGTAGACACCGATAAAAACCCTGTTATGACTTCCTTCTTCTCGAAGGCCACCGCTGTGGCTTTCTCCCTCCTCCTTTTGTGCTTCTTTCCTCAATTCGCCTTTGCCAGTGGCCCGGAAGACATCAACTGTGACCATCCCGATTTTCCTGCTCTAGAGGCCCTTTATCAGGCAACTGATGGAGATAACTGGAATAGTACTCAGGAGTGGTTTGAAAACTGCGAACCTTGTAGTTGGCCAGGTATTCGTTGTAATTCCGATGACCGTATTATTGCCCTCGTAATGCGTAACAATGGAATGTCGGGAGAACTGCCCGTAGAGCTTGGACAGCTGGAGTTTCTTGCTTCACTTTCTTTGCCTGGCAATAACCTTTTTGGAGAAATTCCGATCTCTCTAGCGAGCCTACCTGACTTGTATTCGCTATTCCTGAATGACAACCAGCTGACGGGTAACATTCCGACCGCTTTGCTTTCTAAAGGAAGACTAGAATACCTCCACCTCGAAAGGAACGATCTATCTGGTGAGTTACCCGCCGAATTAGCGCAGTTGGTTAATCTCCGTAAACTATATCTGTCCGGCAACGCTTTCACGGGCCAGGTACCTTCGGGTCTTGCCGATTTCTCTGACCTTATTTTCATGGATTTTCAGGATAATTTGCTCAGCGGCTGCTTACCCGCAGACCTGGTTAGCCTATGTGATGCCAGCAAATACCGTTTCTCCGAAAATCCTGGGTTACCCCTGAATGGTGCATTTCGCGATTTCTGTGAAACTGCTCCGGTAAATCAAACTGGCGTGCCATGTGATGATCTGGATGCTGCCACCATAAATGATCAAATCAATAGTGATTGTGGATGTGGTGCAGTAACGGGCTTAGTTGCCCCCAATGAAACGGGTTTGGATGCGCTCAACAACCTTCAGGTTGATAATGATGAGGAGCTGGTCGATATCGCCCCTTCTTTCCGCATGTCCTTTTTTCCTAACCCAGCCAATACCGCCTCAGCTTTGACGATTAATCTGCCCGATAGTGAAGAGGCTACTCTTCGCCTACTGTCTATAACAGGTAGAACATTGCTGACGATCTCTACAACTGGCGAAAACACACAACTCCAGCTCCCTGAGCTGGAGCCAGGCTTGTATCTTCTGGAGGCAACTTCTGCTGAACGCAAGACCGTGAAACGGGTGATGTTGCGGTAGTCAGTGAATACTAGGTTATAGTCTAATAGTGCTCTGTCAGGAAATCCTTCCTGACAGAGCACTACTCATTATGGTATTTCTCTCCCCGAAGAATGGTCATCCCCCGATACAGCTGTTCAGCGAAGAAGAGGCGAATCATCTGGTGGCTAAAGGTCATCTTGCTAAGGGATAACTTACCGTTCGCCCGCTGATAAATTGCGGGCGAAAATCCAAAAGCCCCGCCTACTAGGAACACAAGCCGACGGTAAGGGCGTTGGAGTTGCTTATCCATCCAGTGGGCGAATTCAACACTTCCAAACTGTTGTCCGCCTTCATCCAGTAAGATGAGTCCGTCATCATTTTTTAGACGTGCGAGTACCAATTCTCCTTCTTTTTCCTTCAGTTTATCAGGGCTTAGTTTCCCTCCTCCCTTAACGTCAGGGAGAACTTCGAAAGTGACCGGGAGGTAATGCTTAAGGCGTTTCGCGTAGATGGCCTCCCCTTCTTTCAGGTAAGCCTCGTTGGTTTTGCCGATATAATAGACGTGTACTTTCACGGCGGCGAAGGTAAGAGATTCCTTACCTTTCGGCCATGTCTTATCCCCTCGCCGGCTTTGCTGTTGTTTTGCTCCTGGCCGGAGTCTATCACTTTTATAATCCGGCTTTCTACGATCCATTTATGCCGGAGTGGTTTCCTAAACAACTCGCCAATGCTGCTGGTGGCCTAGCGGAATTACTGATAGGTGCGGCATTGTTCTATGAACCTACCAGGCAATATGCCATTTGGGCGGCCTTTGCGCTGATGATTATCTTTTTGCCGCTTCACGTCATTGACTTAATGAAAGAGCGACCAATGGTAGGTTCAAAAATGGCGGCAGCCATTCGCTTGCTCATCCAGTTTGCGCTGATTTGGTGGCTGTGGAAGCAGGGCGCTGGCGCAGGTGCCGGGGAAGGTTAAAGAGCTGTGATGGCTCAGTTACCGGATGATGAGCCGGAAACCTAAGTGGTTTAGTCCGCTGTCCGCCGGGGTATACTGATTCTGGCGGAAGTTGAAGCCGGTGCAATAAGACGTACTGCAAAGAAAGGAGCCTCCTTTGATGACGGACTCCTTCGTTTGCGCTTTAGTTGTTGCGGTCCATTCCCAAACGTTGCCCGAAATGTCGTAGAGCCCGTTCTCCGCCGGCGGGTAAGATTTTATGGGGGCAATGCCGGGGAATCCGTCCAGTACATTGTCTTCGTAGGGGAAGGGGCCTTGCCACCAGTTGCCCGGGTATTTTCCGTTGGGGACCATCTCCTCGCCCCAGGGGAAGTCCGTAAACTGGCCACTTTGGGAGGCGGCCCACATCCATTCCTCTTCGGTGGGCAGACTTTTGCCGGTCCACTTAGCGTAGGCCTTCGCGTCGCGTAGGCTCACCTGGGTAACCGGATGATTGGGGCGAGCGGCGAGAGAGTCCGGCCCAAGCGGATATTGCCAGTTAGCACTATCGATGGGGAGCCAGGCTAAAGAGTCGGTATTAAACACGCCGGACCATCCGAATTCTTCCGCTTCGGAGACATAGCCCGTCTCTTCCACAAAAGCAGCGAACGCAGCCGTCGTTACTTCGGTAGCATCCATCAGGAAGGCAGGGTGCTGGTCGGTACCTTCGATCCAAACCATTCCTTCCGGGATGTCAGCTGGCGGCTGAGGCCCCTCTGCCTCACAAGCGGTCATTGCACCTGCGGCCGCGCCCAAAATCAATATCTTGAGTAGTGACCAAAAAGAAAGGCAAACTTCATTCATGGCCCAAAGTTAAGCCCCTATCTTCGCGCCTTCAAATAATTGCTATGCGTTTACCCGCTGAATGGGAACCCCAACAACTCGTTCTTTTTACTTTTCCCCAACGGGAAGGAGATTGGGGCGACCAACTCAATGCGGCCTCGGCGGCCATCATTACCGCTGCGAATGAGGTCAACGAGGTTACGCCGGTTGTATTGGTGGTGAGTGATCCGGAGCACTTTGCCAGCTACGCCGATGATTTTGTGGGGGAGGTGATGGAATGCCCCACCAATGATTGCTGGATCCGTGATTATGGGCCCATCACGGTGATCAATAAAGAGCAAAAGCCTGTTTTTTTGGACTTCACCTTCAACGGATGGGGCGGAAAGTTCGAAGCTGGAGAAGACAACCAGTTTCCGCAGCGCTTTCAGGAAG
>CALIGP010000136.1 GCA_938021455.1 uncultured Lewinella sp.
AGCCGGGCCGCAGAACGGCTGGCCAATCCCGGCCATCATCACTTGGGCGTACGAGTACCCGATACCGCCCCTTACTGTCAATGATATTATCAATGGCCACGATTCTACCCACAAAAGTTCCGTAGCTAAGCCCCGGCCAGCCGCTGAAATTGACCGCTGGCCAACCATCAAACAGAAAGCGAACTTCCTGTACCGAGCGGACTAGTGGTAGGTTAAAAGGATCTACGAAAATCTCTACTGCCGAGACGAAATTAGCCGGTAAAAGGCTAATGATGGCCTCCCCTTCTTTGATCGTTTCGCCAATTCCGGGCGTAAGAATGCGGGCAACAACACCTGCCTGTGGCGCCAGAATAAATTGAAAGCCCTGGCGAATTCGGTAGTTCGCTTCCTGGGTTTGTAGCTTCGCGACGTCCCCCACACTTCCATAATAAGCCGTCAGGGCACTCTGCCGATCGCTTTGCGCCTTGGCAATCTTCCCGGCATAAGTGGGGCCCACATTCTCGATGGCCAACTCGGCCTGCTCAACATCGGTCTTGGCCTGTGCCAGCTTATTCTCGATGGCGGTGAGTTTGGCTTTGGCTTCGCGTTCCTTCAGTCGTTTTGCTTCCAGATCCTTGAGTGGCTTAAGGCCATCATCGTAGAGGGTTTGTGAACGGGCCAGCTGGTTTTCCGCGATCTGCACCTGGGTCTCTTGTTGGGCCTGATCGGCTTCCAGGATGGCAACGTAGCCGCGGCTTTGGGTAAGTTTGTTTTCTGTTTGCCGTACTTTGAGTAGCTGCTCCTTCCTCAGGTTGGCGATCTGATCGGCGAGCGCAGCGGCCTTCACCAGATAACCTTCAGCACTACTCTCCTTAGCGCCCCGGCTGGCGGCCGTACGGGCTACGATATCGGGGTCCATGTAGTCGGGCTTGATCTCGCTGATCTGAGCGATGGTATCGCCCATCTGAACGGTATCGCCCTCAAAGACAAACCATTTCTCAATTCTACCGGGGATGGTGGCGTGGATCGTCTGCGGTCGGCTGGCGGGATCGAGGGCAGTAACGGTGCCCTTGGCCCGGAAGTTCTGCGTCCAGGGAAGGAAGAGGAAAATGAACCCAATGACAGCCAGCACGAGCATCCAGCGCCGAAACATACGTTGCCCGGTGGGGAGATTAACTTGGGTAAGCGCGGAAAGATCCATGCCACTTACGTCATCCAAAACACGTTCGGGAGATAAATTTAGCATTGTTCAAAAGGTTGAATTATGCGGGCGCTGTCCGCAGGTGCAATGTTTAAAAGAAAGAGCAGTGTGCTTGTTTGCCATTACCTCGGTGGGTCCGAGTGGTTCCAGACTTCGGCAATCTCAGGTAGGTTGCAGAGGAATTCTGCTGTGTCGTCGTGCAAAATTTTTCCTTTTCGCATGACCAGTACTCGGTTACAAGCCTCCGCCACTACGGGGTCATTACTAACGATGACAAATGTCCAAAGCTGCTTTTGGTCGGTTAGCTCATAGATGATTTTCATCCGGATAGAGGGTTCCAGTTGTTCCAGCAAACTACCTAGCACGAGTAGACGTGGCTTACGAACAATTGCCCGTGCCAGCAGTAGCCGTACTCGTACAGATTTAGGGACGTTCTGCCCTTCCGCCACCAGTGCGAATTCATAGCCGTCTTCCTGCTCAGATACCCAGGTGGAAAGGTTGGACAACTCTAGTGCCCATTTGATGTCCTGAAAGTTAACGTCCGGGTGGCCAAGGCAGATATTATCATTCAGGCTCCCGGGAAAGATCGTTTCGTCGGGGCTGTAATCTCCAATGTTTCGCCGCAAGCTCTCCATCTCCAGATTACCCACGGGCACTCCGTTGAAGTTGATCATTCCCTCACAGTCGAAGCGCAAGCCCGTAAGCAGTTTCACCAATGTTGACCGTCCGGAGCGGTTGTAGCCAGCGATACAAACTCGGTCGTTAGCCTTCAGGCTCAGGTTTAAATTTTGAAGCGCAGGCTTCCCGTTGGAGATGTAGTTAAAGGTGATGTCGCTAAGATCAACGGACATACCTTCACCGGTGTCAATGGTGTCGAAACGCAGATCCCCTCCCCTTTCCAGAGGCAGGTCGGTCACGGAACTGAGTTTCTCAACGCCGGTAAGTGTATCGTAAACCACATCGAGGGTAAAAATCAGCTTCTCTGCCGAGCTCACAATCGAAAGAATAACGATCTCTGCGGCAACGAACTGTCCAATGTTAATTTGATTCTCAATAACCAACCATCCACCAAGTAAAAGGAAACTGGAAGTGATCAGGGCCTGAATGACAATCAAGCCACCGTAGTGAAACAGCAGGACACGAAAGTGGGAAGCCCGAGCGTCCAGATAACCCGTAAGCAAGGTGTTCGTTTTACGCATCGTCAATCGCTCACCACCCGCCAGCTTAAAGGTGTTATTCGTCCGGGCGATGTCTTCCAGCCAGCCTGCTACTTTGTATTTGTACTTACTTTCCGTGAGACTCGTCTGTAAGCCCCGGGGAGCGATGGCACGAATGACTAAAAAGAGCAACAGGCACAACACGAGGCCAAACAGAGCGAAAAAGGGGTTATAAAGAGAAACCAAAATCAAGCCAAAAAGAATCTGCATGACTGCACCACTGAGGTCCAGTAATATTTTGGGTAGCCCTTTCTGTATGGTTAGTGTGTCAAAAAAACGATTGACCAGTTCTGGTGGATAGTGCTCCTGCAGTGCTTCCACTTTGATTCGGGGCAGGCGATAGGCAAACTCTAAGGCTGCCCGTGTAAAAACCCGGCGCTGCAGCGTCTCCGCAACAACATATTGCATCACTTTGAGTACCCCCACCAGAACCGTTGCCCCCGCTACGATCATTACCAATAGGACAAGGGAGGCATTAAGGGTGCCGCCAGCAATGATGTTGATGATGGCCTGAACGCCCAGCGGAGCCACCAACGCCAATAAGCCGATCATCACCGCGTAGAGGTAGATATAGCTTATTTCCTTCCGGTCAGGCTTCAACAGTCTGAAGAATCGCCGTAAAGGGTGTATCTGTGAGTTCGCCATAGTTTTTCATTCGCTGTTGATAGTAATACTTTTAAGATCGAATTGTTTACTCTCTTCGACTTTTTTTTATCCTCTGCGTTGAAAAGCTGTTCCCAGGACATCTATAACTCTATGCCCTAAAAAGAGTTATCCACTATGAAGACTAAGCTAAGCTCAACTTATCCGCAATCTTCCGGTCATTACTCAACCGGGGAACTTTGTTTTGTCCGCCAAGTTTTCCTTGGCTTTTCATGTAGTCCCGAAAAGCACCCGGTGCGGTGCTCCTAACCACCAACGGCTTAAGGATGCCCCCGGTAACCAGATCGAGGTAATAGATGTTCTGCTGGGTCATTGCTTTGTCCAGATCGGCGGCGAAAGCCGCCGGGTCCTGGGGAGGAGTCGAGAACTCCACGAGCCACTCGTGGTAGGGCAAGCCTCCTTCGGGTGGACTCACCTGAGGGGCAACGGTAAACTCCGTCACTTCGACCCCATGTTTATCGGTCGTCTGCCGCATGGCGTCTTCGACTTCCTTGCCGATCACGTGTTCGCCGAAGGCGGAGATGAAATGTTTAATCCGGCCAGTTACTTTAAGGCGGAAGGGATTCAGGCTTACAAACTCGACCGTATCGCCGATATTGTAGCCCCAAAGGCCAGCGTTTGTATTGAGGAGAATAGCATAGTTGACACCCGTTTCCACCTGTCCCAAGCTCAGGCGGGTTGGTTGCTCGTCAAACATTTCTCCGGCGGGCACGAACTCAAAGAAGATACCGCTATCTGAATTGAGCAAAAGCCCTTCTTCGGTTTGGCTATCCTGAAAGGCGATGAAACCTTCACTTGCGGGGTAGGTTTCTACACTGGGGATTCGCCCACCGACCAAAGCTTCGAGACTCTTCCGATAGGGCTCAAAGTTCACGCCTCCATAGACAAACATCTCCAGATTAGGGAAAAGCTCCAGGATAGTATCCTTTCCACTGCGAGCCAACAGACGCTCGTAATACATCTGTACCCAGGGCGGGATGCCGGAGATCAGGCGCATGTCTGCGTTGATGGTTTCATCCACAATTCGTTCAAGCTTGGTCTCCCAGTCTTCAATGCAGTTCGTCTCGTAGGACGGTAGCTGGTTGGTCCGTAGCCAGGCCGGCACCTGGTGGTTAACGATGCCCGATAGCCGGCCGGTCAGAATACCGTTCGTATCGCTCATTTCCGGGCTACCACTCAGGAAGATCATCTTTCCGTCGAGCCATTTACTCTTTCCCGTTTCGGAGATGTAGCTAAAAAGCGCATTGCGCGCCGTTCCGAAGTGATTCGGGATACTCTGTTTAGTGAGCGGGATGAATTTCACGCCACTGGTCGTTCCGCTCGTTTTGGCGAAATACTTGGGCTTACCCACCCAACTGATGTTGGATTCCCCATCGCGAATGCGGTCAGCGTAAGGTCGAAAAGCTTCGTAATCTACAATGGGAACTCTTACCTTGAAGTCTTCATAGGTCCGGATGCCGGCAAAGTCATGGTCACGGCCAAAGGCAGTGTCCCGTGCCGTCCGGACCAAATCGAGCATGATCTCTTCTTGAGATACCACCGCCCGCCCGGCGGTCTTACGAACCTTGCGGCGGACGTAATGAGCATAGGGTTTCAGCAGTGTTGACTTCATGGATGGATTGGCATCAGATTCTGGGGGCGAAGGTAATTACTGTAGAGGCAACGATAACCCATGGCTCTTTTCTACCCTTCCACTGCACCTGCGCCAGCGCCGTCTACATCCCATCCGGAACCCGGATATCGTAGCTATTACCCGTGCGAATGGGCAACGAACCGCTTACCAACCACGGATTATACAATTTCAGCATTCGGTAATTGGTTCCCTGTTCCTTCGCAAAATCGCCAAGATTGCTAATACTCTTGGAAACCGTTACCGTCCGGTAACGATCAAGCGGAGGGTAAGATTCACTCGCCTCAATCTCATAGCCGAAGGCGGCGGGATCTTTCAAAATGGTTTTCAACGCCACAATCCGGAACAGGTAGGCCATGGTTTCGCTGTTGATATCCAGATCAAAAACTGTTTCGGCCCGCTGCCGTTCCCGCCATTTGCGCACGTTGGGGCCGCCCATATTGTAGGCCGCCGCCACCCAGCGCCAATCGCCAAACTCCCGATGGTATTCCTTTAGATATTGGCAGGCAGCCCGGGTGGCTTTTTCCAGATGAAAGCGTTCATCTACTTCCTGATTAATTTCCAAGCCAAAGTGCTTTCCTGTAGGCGTCATAAATTGCCAAACCCCCTTAGCCCCCGCTACACTAGTAGCTTCCGACAAACCACTTTCTGCTACCGCCAGATACTTCAGATCGTCGGGCACTCCTTCTTCTGCTAAAATAGCCTCGATGATCGGAAAGTAGCGAGCACGTCTCTTCAGCAATAAAATGGTGTTGCGGTGAAAGTAGGCGTTGCGCAACAACTCCTGATCAAGCCGTTCTCTAACGTCAAAATTGTCCATCGGCAGTTCCTCCCCGGCAAAAGAAAAGGGACCACTTAGGTTAACAGAGCGAACACGCTGCGGCAATTGTACCAAGTCTTCACTTACCGAGCTCGGTTCCGAAGATTCATCCGCAGGTGATGCTTTATCAGAACTTAGTAGAAAGAGCCAGGCGGTCAGGAATACGACACCAATACCAAGGCCGGTTAGAAGATGCTTCATTGGGATGAGGGATTTATTTCTGCAAGATAAACTGTTTCCGGATATGGGAAATTTCTTTTCTCAGGACTTCTCCTCTTATTCATTAGATTTGCAAAGATTATTAGCCCTGGACCACAGCAAAATTATTAGCGTTTTCTTAGATTTATATTCTTCTTCACACCATGGCTACTAAGCGTAAATCAGATGAACGTCAGGATATCGTCCTCCGGCTCTTAAGGCAGCGGGATGAGGAAGGTATGCGACAGCTTTTCCATCATTATTCCGGAGCACTGTTGGCCATTATTCAGCCAATAATCAACCAAAAAGAAACATCTGAAGAAGTATTACATGACACCCTTTTAAAGGTGTGGACCAATATAGATTCCTACGATGAAGGTAAAAGTCGGTTTTTCACCTGGATGGCCAGAATCGCCCGTAATGCCGCTATTGATAAGATACGCTCTAAGGCCTTTCGAAAGAATAACAAAACCGATGGTATTGATGATGTCGTAAGTAGGCGGGAGGAACTGAGTCAAACGCCCTCAACGGATCATATCGGAGTAGCAAAGTTATTGGACCAACTCGATGAACAACATCGGGCCATTATCCTGTTGCTATATCTTAATGATTACACCCAATCGGAGGCTGCCAAAGAACTGGACATCCCCCTGGGCACGGTTAAAACCAGAGCGCGCCGTGCCATCCAGCAACTACGTAAACACCTTGGTGGCGAAACGACCTGGTTGCTTTTATTTACCTTACTTTCCAACCACCCTCATACCTAAGCAAGCGTGGATATTAAGCAATACATAACCTCCGGCATATTAGAACTTTACGTTCTCGGCCGTCTCACCCCCGAAGAAACGCGGGAGGTGGAGGCTAATGCAGCTGACTATCCTGAGATCAGGGATGAGATTGAACAGATTGAGCTGGCGCTGGAAGACTTGGCTATGACAATGGCCCCAGAGGTCCCCCCTGAAGTTCTTGATCGGCTACTGGACGGCCTACCTGCTGCCTCCTCTACCGGGCAGGCAGCACCTGCTCCTTCAGGCAGTGCCACCGGAACATCATCAGGCGGTGGCCTTTCCGGAATTCTCCCCTGGCTATTGGCTTTAGCTGGTTTATTGGGAGTGCTTTATTTCTATTTTTCTCATTCCACCGTAACGGCCGAGAAGGAAAAATTAGAAGAACAGATTCAAATTCTAGAGCGGGAATGCGAAGAAACAGAGAATGTTCTCCTTGCTTCCGAGCAACGACTACGGGACCTCACTAACCCCGCCACCCAAAACATCATATTGGCTGGCACAGAAAACCATCCAGACAACGGGGCCATCGTTTTCTACAACATGGCCACGAATAAGGCCTTGTTTTCGCCCAGTAATCTGCCACCTCCGCCAGCGGGTAAGCAATACCAACTCTGGGCCATCGATGCAGATGGGCCAAAGAGCCTCGGCGTTCTGGCACTGGACATGAGTGCCGAAGACATCATCGAAGTTGACTTTCTCCCCGGCGTTGCTGCTTTTGCCATTACGCTTGAAGATGAAGGTGGTAAGCCTGCCCCTGACCTGACTCAACTGCGGGTGATTGGTAATGTGGGGTAAGGTAGTCTGGTAGTTCGGTGGTCTGGTAGGCTCCGCACGTTGGAGGCGTTGGAGACGTAAATATAAATCTTACACCTTGCCGTCTGAGTCGCCTACAAAATACGGTAGCCTGCAAGACCACAAAACTATCTCACTGCTCCACATCTTCCCGACGTACCAAAATATCCCAGGTGTGATCCGCCAGTAGTTTGATCGTAGCGATGAAGGCAAAGGGAATTCTTGGGCCCCACTCTTCCGGTGAAACGAGACTCATGACGTTCGTACCATCCTTACGGGAGTATAAGTGGTAGGTTCTGCCAACAATGGGATCGATGCCCATTTCTGCCTCATAGATTCTTTCGGAAATGGTCATCCGGTTTTGAATCTCGTTGGCTTGCCGGGCGAGCAATTCTATCTGTGCTTTGATCTGATCGAGCTGCATATCTGTCTGCTCGTACATGGCGGACATCGCAAGACCAACGACCTTCCCCTGATCCATTGGCTTGATAGAAGCACCGCCCCGCTCGTGGGCATAGGGTAACAAATGCGGGTTTTCCGCAATCTTTTCACCATCAATGGGGTTGATGATGCTCTCCTCCAGCGTAGGTTTTTTCTCCTTGTCGGCCATATTTATTCATAACCACCGATGGCCGGAATGGTTTTACCAAAAGCGCACAAGTCGCATTTTCTGGCGCTGCCGCAGGTGCAAAGAACGTTAATAAACAGCCATGGAAACCCTACCTTTAAGCCAAGACTCGATGACGATGAACTGGGATCAAATCCTCCAGGAAACGGAAAAACGTACCTCCCGCGCCAGCGGCGCGGGAGGTCAGCACGTGAACAAAACCGAAAGCCGGGTCGAAATCGTCTTCAACGTCACTAATAGCGCGGCGCTCAGCGCCCGGCAAAAGCGACACCTTCGCCATCACCTCGGTCGCAGAATCGATAGCCAGGGGCGTATTTCCGTCGTTGATCAGTCGGATCGCAGCCAGCACGTCAACAACAAACGTGCTTTGGCAAGATTACGCAAGCTGTTGGAAAAAGGCATTCGCCCCATTCCCAAAAAGCATAAGGGCAAAGCCTTTGTTGCCAACAAAAAGAAGCGCTTAGACCGGAAGAAGCGGCGGTCGGAGATTAAGGCGGGGCGAGGGAAGAAGTGGGGGTAGGGAGAAAGAGAGTAAAGGGGAAAAGGAGTAAAGGGGGAAGGGGCCTAAAGGAGAAAGGGAGTAAAGGGCTAAGGGGCAGGGCTAAGGTCTGCCTCTTTTGGTCTGGGGGCTTGCCCTGGGGTGTTCCCTTTATTGAGCTACTTGCGTGGCGATTTCTGTGAGCCAGCTCGTCAGAGCTTTGTAGCACAGGTCTGGAGTTTAGCCCAGATAAGGCACCAAAAATACGTCGGGATTTAACTCCAATAGACGGAACACCCTAGGGCTTTCCCTAAGTGTTCGTTTACCGCAAGGCATCCAACACCAACTTCCCCATAATGGCGTAGGCCTTCATAGTAGGGTGAACACCGTCCTCGGCCAGGTCGGCATCCATACCATTCTTTTCGTTCTTCAGAGCAGAATGATAATCTATATACGTCAGCCCCCTATCCTTCGCCAAGGTCTTCAGCACTTCATTAAGCGCTACAATCTCTGCGGATCGGTCTCCCAGTTTTGGCCGCCAGCCAAATTGGGTAGCGGGTAATACGGAGGCAACAATCGCTTCGATCCCGTTTTTCTCCGCCAGGTCAATCATCGACTCAATATTACCGAGAGTAAATGCCTGATCGTAGGGGCCCGTGTTCTCGGCGATATCGTTGGTTCCAATATGAATGATCACGGTGGCAGGTTTCAGGTCGATTACATCCTGCCGGAAACGGACCAATAGCTGAGGAGATGTTTGCCCGCTGATACCGCGACCAACAAGGTTATTATCCTCAAAAAAAGCTGCATCCCGGACCGCCCAGGCGTCTGTAATTGAATTCCCCAGGAGTACAACCCGACCGTCAACGTTGACATCGAGTTTTGCATTGGCTGATTTATAGCGATTCAATCCGCCGTAATCCGGGGCGGGTGCTTCTTTGTCTTGCCCAACACAGGGTAAAATAATCATGGCCAGTAGAAATGTCAGTAGCTGCTTCATGGTTGCCTCGTTTTGTTTTGGTTTGCTAAATGTAAGACCAGCGATTACTTTCGGGTTAATCCATTTGACAGTTTAACCGTTTAACTTCTTACATCCCTTCTCCCTTACTCCCTTACTCTCCATGCACTACGCCCTCACCGGAAACATTGGCTCTGGAAAATCTACCGTTGCCCGCGAATTTGAGCGGTTGGGTATTCCCGTTTACTACGCAGATGCTGCGGCAAAGCGGTTGATGTTGGAAGATGAAGAACTGCGCGAAGGGCTGATGGCTGCCTTCGGCGCAGAGACATATTTGCCGGACGGTAGCCTCAACCGTAGCTGGTTGGCCGAAAAGGCATTTTCGGATGAGGAGCAATTACAGCGTTTGAATGGTATAGTTCACCCAGCTGTACATCGGGATGCCGCCGCCTGGCGGCGGGCCAACGAGACGGCGCCCTACACCCTCTACGAAGCTGCAATTGTACTAGAGCTTGGCCGGCAGACTGATTTTGCTGGCGTCATCGTTGTTGCCTGCCCAGAATCCATTCGTCGTCAGCGGGTTATTCAAAGAGACCATACTACTGCCGCAGCCTTTGAGGCCCGAGCCGCCAAGCAGTGGTCAGACGTTAAAAAAGAAGCCGCTGCCGATTACCTCGTTAAAAACAGCGGCTACGAATTACTTTTGCCCCAGGTTTTACGTTTACACCACCAGCTTCTTGCTCAATAGCAGGTTTACGCTGTGTGACTTCACTGACAGCTTACAGTCTTACTCTCGCAGCAGCATATAATTAACCATCCAACCCGATGCCAACAAAATTTACCGGAGACGCCTGTCCTATCATCCGCACCATTGATGAGCTTTGGCTGCTAAGCGGATTAAAAGACCTGACGGATACCACACTTGTGGACATCGACCTAACGGAAGCTAAGATAAAGTGGGAGGAGATTGAAATAGACTGTAGCACGCTTTTTATCGGTTGTACGCTTCCACTTGAAACGGAGTTAACTCTACGAGCCAGAGAGGCCAACTTCCTGCACGCTCCCAAAGCACTCCCCTTCCGGCCACTTCGTCGTAATCTTTACACCTGGCGGGAGCTAATGGAGGGCTACGATCCGGAAGTAGATAATAGCATCGACCTAAAGATCTACGAGCACTTTGAATTCGGTAAACGCTGCCCAAGTATAAACGAAGCTCTTTGGCAACGACTCCATGATTTCAGTATTGATGAAGGCTTACGCCGCTTATTGGACTTTAACGCGAACGGGTTGCCAAAAAGAAAAGTCGTCGGCTTTATGGGAGGGCACGGTACTGCGCGCACGGCGGAAGATTATCACCGGAGCCTGCTTACAGCTAAGCTATTGACTGAAGCCGGCTACTTTGTCGTCTCTGGTGGCGGGCCTGGTATTATGGAGGCCGCTAACCTTGGTGCCTACCTCGCAGGCGTAAGCGAGAAAGACATCAGCTGGGTGTTAGAAACACTCGCCAAAGCCCCTACTTATAAAGACAAGGGCTTTCAGGAGGCAGCCTATGCCATTCTTGATCGTTTTCCTGACGGTGCGGAGAGCCTCGCCATCCCTACCTGGTTCTATGGTCACGAGCCTAGCAATCTGTTTGCTACTTACATTGCGAAGTACTTCAGTAACAGTATCCGGGAAGACACGCTGTTGGCCATTGCCCTGTATGGGATTGTCTATGCTCCAGGCAGTGCCGGCACCACCCAGGAAATATTCATGGATGCGACCCAGAACCACTACGTTACCTTTGACTACGTCAGCCCGATGGTTTTCCTCGGTAAAAAACGTTATACCGAAGAAACGCAGCTATTCCCGCTCATCGAACAACTCGCTGCTGGCCGGGATTACGCTAAATACCTCTACCTTACCGATGAACCAGCGCAAGTCGTTAGCTTTGTCGATACCCACCCACCTTTGTTTGTTGAATAACCAACTCGTTATGCGTACGTTTTTGCTACTTCTGATGGCAGCTTGTTTTTGTAGCTGCTCCTTCTTTCAAAAGATCACGGGTAAGACGCCGGCGGCGTCTGAGGTGGTAGAAGTCCCCACGAATGTGGAAGGCCCGGCTTATGACCCGGCTACCAGCCCCAAAGTCATGACCTCCTCAACACCACTGCCAACGGCAGCGGGTACTACTACGGTTAATACTGGACAGCCTGCGGCTTATGGCCAGGCTCCCACCTCACCTGCTAACGGTGGGCAACCCGCCACCTACGGCCAAGCTCCGTCGGCAACTGCTAATGGCGGACAACCGGAGGCCTACGGCCAGGTAAACAATGCTCCTTCAACTTACTCTGCACCTGCGTCTGCGCCGCAAACAGACGCTAAAGGAGGCGCTGCTCCGACGGCTTACGGTAACACTGCCGTGATGGCTCCTCCTACCGGAGAAGCCGCCGTCTTGGCCGCTACCCTAAACGGGCTCTGGGTGAACAGCGTTGACGCTAAAGAGGTCGTTGAGTTCACAACCGACCACTACTCCACCTTTTACGAAGGGCAATTACTCATCCAGGAGCCTATGGATTACCACGCCCGTTGCCCCGGTGATTGCGCCGGTGGGCAAGAAATGGAGATCGCCTGCTTCACCGTCAGCGGCCCTGCAGGAACGGATTGCTACGGCATCATTCGGATGACTCCCGAAGTATTAGAACTCAGTATGATTGGTGTTAGTACGGAAACGATTATCTATCGGAAGAAGTAAGAATCAGGAAAGGTCCGCTAAACGTCCAACACCCCTGCTGTTAGGGATATATGTCTCTGCTTCGCCCCACGTTACTATCTTCGCGATCCTACTCGAAAATACAACATGAAGCAACTACTATTGCTGGCCATTATGGCTTGCTCCACGATCCTCTCCGCACAGCTTAATTCCACGCTCCGCTCGAATCTAGAATACGATGACGGCGTTAACGACGTATGGGGCTACGTTGCGCCCGATGGAACAGAATATGCCATTGTTGGTGTTCTCAACGGTGTTTCTTTTGTTAGCCTTGCGGATCCCGACAATCCCGTTGAAGTCGTTCGGGTACCGGGTGATCGCTCCGCCTGGCGTGACATGAAGACCTACGGGGAGTATGCCTATGTTGTAGCCGACGAGGGAAACGATGGAATCGTCGCCTATGACCTTCGCTTTTTGCCCGACAGCGTTCCGACGCGCCAGAACCGGTATCAGATTCCCGGCTTCGCCCCGGAGTTTAACCAGGCCCACAACATTTATATTGATGAGACGATTGGTCGTGCCTATACAGCAGGTGGTAACCGGCAAATAAACGACGGTGGCATTATCATGTTTGATTTAACGGGAGACCCCATGTCGCCTACTTACGTTGGACAGGGACCAGAAAACTACTCGCATGATGTATTCGTAATGGGCGATACGATGTATTGTTCAGAGATTTTCGATGGAGAATTAGCACTCTATGACATTTCGGACCTGGACAGTATTGTCACTCTCGGAATAACCATAACGCCACTGGATTTTACGCATAATGCCTGGACAACCACCGATGGACAAACCATCTTCACCACCGATGAACGGGCCAACGCGCCCGTAGCGGCTTATGACATTAGCGATAAAAATGATATTAAAGAGTTATTCCAGTTCCGCCCTTTAGAATCGATCAACAACGGAACCATTCCGCACAATGTACACGTCATTGACGACTACCTTTCCATCAGCTATTACACGGATGGTTTACGAGTAGCAGATGCCAGCAAGCCGGATAACATCATCGAAGTAGCCAACTACGACACTTGGCTCGGTGCCGACGGAGACTTCAACGGTGCCTGGGGAGCCTACCCGTTCCTACCTAGTGGGCTCACACTGGTTTCTGACCGGCAATCCGGCCTCTACGTAGTCGACGTCAACTACAAACGCGCTGCGCGTTT